>CAMCCS010000013.1 GCA_945873295.1 uncultured Clostridia bacterium | reverse complement strand
CCGGGGTCAGCTTCGTCAGATCCAGCTCATAGCCAAAGCAGCCGGGCAGGGACACACGGCCCCTGGTCTTAAAAGGTGTGGTCCGGTTGTTTGTATGGCTGGGGCAGGCCGCCACATGGGCGCCCATGGAGGACAGGGGGTAGATAAGGGCGGTGCCCTCCTGGATCCGCAGACGGTCAATGGCCTCCGTGTTGTCGGAGGTCCAGATCTGGGGACTGTAGTAGAGCATGCCCGGATCAAACCGGCCTCCGCCGCTACAGCAGTTTTCCAGCAGCAGGTCCTGGTTCACAAGGGCCTGGGACCGGGTGCGGATGTTTTTCCCACCCAGCATTCTTGCTTTCCTGCAGAGCTCACAATCGCAGAACACTCCGGGCCAGGCTTCCCCGGCAGCGGTGCCGTAATAGGTGATTTTCATACAGTCCTCCGATGTACAGCAAACATATGGGTCCCGAAGGGACGGACGGAGAAGGCAGCGGAATCGGACGCGGTTTCTCCCTGGGGCCTGTGGAACAGGTCAACAGGGGTCAGGTCCGTATTGGGCACGGAAAATACACTGTCCCGGGCCTCACCGGTCAGATCCCGCAGAGCGGTATAGAATACGCCGTCTTCCTCCCCGGCGTAGGTCAGCTCCATGCCGGATGGAATGCCGGGGGTCGTGCCCCGGGTCACTTGGGATGCCCAGACAGGCCCCCGGTCCGCCTCCTCCGGACCGAAGCCCCGGAGGATAAACCGGTAGGTAAAGGTACCCTCGATCCACTGGGGGAAATTGGTTCCCCACATATTGTTAAAGAGGTTAAAGTAGAGCACGGCAGGACGCTCTGCGCCGTATTGCTTGTGATATTCGTACACGCCGGGGGTTCCGATGCCAAAAAGCGGCGCGTCCAGGGAGCAGACACACAGATTGGCGTTCTGCCCCAGGATGGTCACTTCCCGTTCCAGATTGAACATGGCATGATTGGCGCAATCCACAATATCCGTTTCCGGATTCACGACCCCGCCGGGTTTGCCGATGCGGTACGCCGCCTTTCCGGCAAAGGGCAGCACCAGGCTGCCGAACTCCACAAAGGGGGTCGCCTCCTTGGAAAAGAGGGAAAGCTCCAGAAGAACATCATCGTCCCGGAAGCTAAGGCTCAGTCGGACCTCGCCGCAGTCGCCGTAGTCCTCCCTGCTTCTCCCCGGACGATAGCGCAGGGTCAGGGTGCTGCCGGAAACGCTGTACCCGGCAAAGGCGGGATAGTAGGTTTCGTGGGGGCAGTCGGGGTAGTTCTCCCGGCCGTAGTCCTGGATTCCCCAGGTGGTAAAGTGGTAGCCATAGCCCCGGAGAAACTCGTTTATATCCGACAGGCCGCAGCGGTCATAGCGGTAAGCGAACACGCCCTCCTCTCCCGCTTTCAGCAGGGGGGCGGACAGGGTGTTATCAAACAGCTCCAGAATCCTGCCAGTTTCCGGATGGAGCCAGAGGCAGTAGCGGCCTGCGTCCACCACCAGTTCATCGCCCTGCTGCCGGATTTGCAGGGGACACGCCTTTCTTTCCGGCAGTCTTTCCCCGGGAACCAGCGCTTCGATCCGGTCCAGGGTTTCCGCTGCCTGCTTTGCCCGGTCAGACTGCTCCTGCCAGGACGCTTCCATAAAGCGGCAGTGGGGAGAGGTCCTTTCCGCCAGGAAATCTTCTTTTTCATAGACCCGGTCCGGGCCCAGCCAGGTCTTCACATCGGCGCCCCAGGTATGCTCGCTGAAAAGGGCCGAGGCTTCATAATACTGGTTCCAAAGCTGCTCCAGGGCGGGGTCCCAGGGTTCCCCCCGGGTAAATGCCCCGAAGCAGGCGCTGTGAATCCGCCTGGCCCGCTCCCGGCAGTCCCGGATCAGGCTGACCTCCCCGGGATAGGAGCCAACGCCGTGGATCCAGGTATCCGCCAGGTCCCCGGTGATGACGGGCACATGGGACAGGTCACATTTGGCCATTTCCCGGTAAAAATCATCCATGGTTCCGCAGACGATCTCCGCGTCCGGGCAGGCCGCCCGGGCTTTCTCCGCCATTTTCCGGATGAGCTCCGCGCTCTGGGGGCCGGAGTTGTCGTGGGTATGCATCAGCGCCATCCAGACCGGGAACTCCCAGTCCTTCGGCGGGAGCAGCCCGGTTCCGTAGCCGCCCCGGCTGTACATGGTCAGCACCCTGCCCCCCGCGGGGCTTTCCCAGAAGAACAGCTCCGGCACATCGGGCGGGGTGGCAAACTCGTTGCAGCCCAGGTGCAGGAACTGGATTCCCGCTTCGCTGAGAAGCCCGGGAAGCATCCGGCCATGGCCGGGCACATCGGTCATTTTCCCGGAGATGGGGATGGGCTTATCATACATCCGGGCCAGCTCCCGGGAAAAGCGCAGCGCCTGCATATACTCGTCGGGAGCGGAAAAGTCGGTGTGGGTGGTAAAGGGCAGACTGTGCCACACAATTTGCCCCTCGGCAATCAGCCGGTCCAGTTCCGGCTTCAGCTCGGTTTCGCAGTGGCTGCAGATGTACCACAGGGGCCAGGCGGGCATTGTCCAGACATAACGGAGCTTGCCCATATCCCTGGTTGCGTTGCAGGTCCTTATGACCTCCCGGAGCATATCGCTGCCGTAACCGTGGATCACATTGGATGCCAGGTCCGTAAAACCGATGTCAAAATGGGTTTTGAAAACCAGAATGATCTTTTTTACCATGGAAAACACCTCTCAGGAAAGCTGCTGATCCAGCTTGTTCACCAATTCCAGCAGCTGCTCCGGCATGGTAATCACGTAATCCGGTATTTCTTCCTCACAGGAAGGCACCATGTCGTATCTGGGAGACCAGGAAAGCAGTACCGAGCGGATCCCGAAGCGCTTCGCTCCCACAACATCCCGCTTCAGATTATACAATCCGCGCAGAGCATGCTTACAAGGTTTATTTTACAGGATTATTCGGACAAGTGCAAGCATTGATATTCCAGCAGGCTGCCAGATTTCCGGGAAATCTGCCCTATGATTCTATCATCGGATTCATTCACCATGTGGATGAGAGGAACATCTGTCTGCCCGAATTCTGGCGGGACAAGCCCCCCAGGGAGACGGTACGCCGGTACCTTGAAACCATGCTGGCGTGCGTGAAGCGCTGTGACTGCTTCGATGTGCCGGGGCACGTATTATTCCAGAGCTTCCCCGGAATTGCAGCAGGCGCCTGCTGACCCGGCAGGCGCCTGTTTTTTGAGGGCTATGTACCATTCCATCGGTTTCATTCTGGCATGGCAAAGCACATGGGGCCCGGCATTTTCCCCGGTTCCTTACACGAAAGCGCGAACCGCATTGTACACGCAGATGCCGATGATCAGCACCATCAGGCCAATGAACAGCTTGTCCACCGCACGGTTATCCATTTTCTTGTTGAAGCTGCGGCCAACAATCCCGCCGCCAATACCGCCGGCCACCATCAGAATCAGCGCCGGAATCCGAAATGCCGGCACAGACCCGGTTATGAGCGTTGCCAGCAGGCTGGCAGCCTGACTGAACAGGATGATATACAGGCTATTGGCAGCCGCGGTCTTGGTATCCATACCGAAGAAGTAACCCAGCACCACCAGATTGATGGGTCCGCCGCCGATCCCTAAGAAGCTGGACATGATCCCCAGCAGCAGTCCGATCACCACGCAGACAGCCTTTCGGGTCATCCTATGGGTGGGAATGCGGCTTTTATAAATGGTATAAAGCAGCGTACCCACTGTGATGATACCGAGGCAGACTGCCTGGACGCCGCTTACCATGCCGCCGTCCGCGAACATGGCTTTTACCGCGGAGAACAGCTGCTTGCCAATAACGCCGCCGATGGCAGCGCCCAGGGCAAGGGGGGTTCCTGTGGACATTTCCACCTTGCTGTCCCCGGCGCGCAGGGACTTGCCCACGGAATAGAGGCTCATGGACAGCACGGTACAGCCGGAGAGGAAGTTGATCGTGGCAGCACTTCCCATCTGCAGCATATCCAGCACCGGTTTAATGACCACGCCGCCGCCGATGCCGCAGATCGCCCCCACAACGCTGGATAGAAAGCTGACAACAAAAAACAGAATGTCCATACCTGCGTCCTACTTGACCTGCTTGCCCCGGGCAAAGACATGGACAACATTGTCATTTTCGTCCAGAAGCACCACGTCCGCATCCTTGCCGGTTTCCAGGGAGCCCTTTCTGTCCCACAGACCCATCTCTTTTGCGGGGTTTTCCGAAAGGGTAGGCAGAATCTCTTCCAGCGAGTAGGGCAGCCACTTGCGCATATTCTTCAGCGCCACATCCTGGGTCAGCGTGGAGCCGGCCCGGGTTCCGTTACTGGCCAGCTTGGCATCGCCATCCACCACCACAACATCATTGACGCCCAGATGGTAGTTGCCGTCGGGGAGGCCCGCGGCCATGATGGAGTCCGTAATCGCCACGATCCGGTCCAGGCCCTTACATTTGCAGTACATGCGCACAGAGCCGGGCACCAGATGCCGCCCGTCACAAATGGTTTCACAGTAGACATCGCTTTCCATAATGGCGCCGAAAATGGCAGGCTCATGCTGATGGAACAGCCGCATGGCGTTTCCCACATGGGTACCCACCGTCGCCCCCAGCCCAATGGCACCCATGGCCTGGTCATAGGTAGCTCCGGAATGACCGATGCCCACCACGATCCCCATTTCCACCAGAGCAGGGATCATTTCCTGAACGCCGGGGAGCTCCGGGGAAATGGTGATGTAATTGATTTTCCCCTCCGCCAGGGTCTGATAGTGGCGGACAAGCTCCAGATCGTTTTTCTTCAGCAGATGCTCCGGCATGGCCCCCTTGTACTCCTTGGCAAGGAAAGGGCCCTCCAGGTGGATACCCACCAGATCCGCGCCATTCTGCTCCATTTTCTCATGGCGCTTGAACTCCCCGATGCACCACTCGGTCTGCTCCCGGGTATCCGTGAGAATGGAGCACTGCCATGCAGTAGTACCGTGGGATGCCATAAAGCAGCTGATCTTCTCCAAATCCTCCGCGGTAGCTCCGTTGACATCCACCCCCACCGCTCCGTGGGTATGGGTGTCGATAAAGCCGGGAACCAGCTTCATTCCCGAGGCGTCGAAAACCGCACCGCCGGCAGTGGGGCAGTCCGGAGGAAGAATTTGCAGCTTTCCTGCCTCCATGCCCACGGTAGCCTGGGTAAACCGGTGGTCCAGGTAGACCTGGCCGTTTACGATATAGGTCTTTTCCACAGGCTCCACCTCAGTCTTCCAGATTCGCAACATATTCCGTCATCCGGATCCGGGCGTCCGGATGGTCTGCCAGCATGGAAACGGGGAAATCCGCGGTCTTCTCGCCGTAGCCCGCCCGGCGGACAACTGCCCGGTGCCAGTCCCGGAAAACCCCCAGACGGATCCGGCGGGCGTTATAAATCTCGTTGAAGCCAATGGTCACACAATAGCGGGGCATATCCTCCAGCCGTCCGCCGAAGTCGCCGATGGCGTTGGCAGCCCGGGTCTCCGGGGAAATGGGCAGCACCCGGGTCTTGAGGGCCTTAAATTCCTCACAGGTCAGACTGGGGTCCGCTTCATTGAAAGCAAGATGCCCGTTGATGCCGATGCCGCCGAAGCACACGTCAACGCCGCCCAGCTTTTCGATGAGATTGGGGATGTATTCTAAGTTGTTGGGGTCGGGGAATACCCGGTGATCCTCGGGGATATTCAGCTCGGGATTGATTTTGGTGTAGACCGTCCTGTTCATAAAGCCCCGGAAGCTCAAAGGATGCTCCATGGGAATCCACTGCTTGTCATCGTCCAGGTATTCGTCCATGTTGATAAACCAGCAGTTTTTCAGGCTGATTCCCTCGCTGTTGACCATTTCCACAAAATAGGGATACTGGCCGATGGGACCTACCGGGCAAATGAAAACCGTGGTTTCGCCCTTTTCATTCTTTTCCTTGATAAAATCCGCCATTTCCCGGGCGATGGCTTTAAACACGGTGGGCTTATCCGCCATGACCTCCATGGGGATTTTGGGGCTGCTGAGAAGCTGCTCTTTGCTGTAGTCATAATACTGGTGGCGCATACTGTTTTCCTCCTTTATTCGTTAAGCAAAAAACCGGTGTAATTCTGGGTAACTTCCAAAACCCGGTAAACATCCAGGTAGGGCTGAAAATCCGGCTCTCCCCGGCAGATGAAATCCCGAAGCTGCCTGTAGCGCAGAAGGCTCTGCTCCCCGTCCCCCGAGGCCAGGGCTTCCAGGGCGGCGGCCAACCGGGCAATATAGCCGTTGTGATACCGGAGCACATCCCAATAGGGGGCGCTGGGACAGCGGTTTAATTCCGCCTCCCGCTCCCGGCACAGCCGGACAATTTCTCCCATTCTGGCGGCAATGTCCGGATTCACCCTGGGACCCTTTCCGTTCAGGTAGTCGCAGCTGCCGAGCCTTGACAGCTCCTCCAGGTAAGCCCGGGCCAGCTCCGGTCTGCCCGGATAGGCGGCTTCAAAATACTCCCGGATCAGCTGCTCTTCATCTTCATGTTCATCAAACAGCGTGTAGCCCATCACATAGTTGGGAAGCATATTGGGCATGGAGGCACGAAGCTCCTGGCAGCTGATATAGCCGTCCAGACCCATTTGGCGAAGCTTTCCGATGTCCTGGTGAATGATCCGCGCAATATGCAGATAACCGAAATCGCCGTAATGGGCACGGCCCAGGGGATAATCATAGACAAACCCCTCACCGGGAAACCGATCCTGCCAGCCCCGGAGAAAGTCCAGATTTTCCCGGAGGCTGGTGGGCAGCGTGATGTGATTGGGAACGTAGGGGGGAATCTGCCCCGGCTCCCCGGACAGGTCGTAGGAAGCTTCAAAGGTTCGGCTGATGGGGGCGAACATCAGGACAAACCGCTCCGGATTATGCAGCTTCTCCTTTATGGGAGGCCACAGAAGCTCCTGGTACAGCAGGAATACCAGCCGGGTGTCCAGATGCTCCCGGGTGAGCCGACGGTCAATTTCATTCAGCAGGGCGACATATTGATCGGAGATGGTGGAGGCGCTGCACTGGGCGCATTCGCAGACATTGTTATAGGCATCCGCCAGCCAGATATGCAGGTAGTCCACGTTGGGATTTTCCCGGGCGTAGCCTACCACCTGCCGGGCGAAAGCATCCACGGTAAGGGGATTGGACAGGCACAGGTTGGTGTTGGCGGGAATGCCCATGAAATAATCCCGTTTCCCTCCAATTTCCGCCGCAAGGGGCCGCTTTTCAGGGTCCAGGGGCCGGTCAGTGGTATTCCAGGAGCCTACCGTCCCGCCGCCCAGGATTTCTCCGGTCCAGCCGTGGCCCACCTTGTGCAGCAGCAGGCCCCGCTTTGATATGGCTTCCTCAAAAAGAACCATAGCGCGCCGGGCATCCTCCATGGTAAAAGGCTCCGGCTCCGCCAGGGGATTGCGGTCATGGTGATACCAGCGGGACAGGAAAATGTAGGGCACCTTGAACTGAAGAAAGAAGCTGTTGAAGCCCACCTTGGGGAGCCAATCGATGAAATCCAGCACATTTTCCACGGAGTCCGCGCCCTCGATGCACACGCCCCGGTGTCGGAAAGAGGCTTTCTTTTCGTACCGGGCAGGAAGCGCCTCCCGGGGGATCCGGGGCACCACCTCCGTCTGCTTATTGGGGCTTAAGAAACGGCAGCCCAGGTGCCGCAGATAGTCATACACTCCCAGCAGCACGCTCCGGGGATTGCTTCCGGAAATGAGTCCGCCGCCTAAGTCCATGGACACAGCGTAAGCGTCCGAATCGTCGGTCCGGGCTCTGACCTCCAGGGATACTGAAAACACACCTTCTTCCGAGGAAAGCATCCGGGTTAAGTACGCCGTCAACTCCTGTGCGGCGAAAGAAACTGTCTGTTCAATATTCCGCAGGTCCGTTTGGATTTTCATAGGGGCCTCCTTATACAGTATAAACAAAGCCTTTGCTGACAGACCCCATGGAACTGCCATTCCATGGGGTCCGTCTTTTGCCTACTTACGATTCAGTTGCCGCGAATCCGGGAATTAACCCAGGGCATCGGTCATGACATCGAACAGGATGTAGTTTTCCAGCGCAACGGGAGCCTCAACGGCGCCGTTGTCGATGAACATCTGCTGCTGACGCGTATACAGATCCTGGAAAGTGCCGTCAGCGATGGAAGCCTTGATGTAATCGGCGGAGAACCACTGGGCGTCACCAGTCTCCACCTCGCAGGCCACGGGATCCTTGGCGCACTGGGTGGCGTACAGGCCAACAACATAGGGCCAGTTCTCCTCGTTGGAGGCAAACTCCATGCCCTTCAGCAGAGCCCGGGTAAAGCGGACCAGAACGTCCCGGTTCTCCTGGGCATAGCTGGGCAGGCAGATCCAGCTGGACATGTTAACGGAATTGGTGGCAAACTCCAGTTCCAGAGCGCCCTCGCAGTTGGACATGATCTGGTTGGAGTAGGGGTTCCAGGCGGTGCAGGCATCCACGGAGCCGGACATCATGGCGGCCACCATGTTGGTAGCGTCCATCTCGAAGGCCTGGATGTCATCCATGGTCAGACCGGCCACGTTCAAAGCGCCCTGCAGAGCGGTCTCGGAAGAGGAGCCGCCGTTGTAGGCAACCTTCTTGCCCTTCAGGTTGGCGATGTCGTCGCTGGAGGTTACGCCGGAGGTGGGCAGGACAATGATGCGGTCGGTGCTGTGGACGGAGGAGGGCAGGAAAATCTGAGCCTTGCCGTTGATGCACAGTTTGTGTGCGCCATGGCCGATGTAGGCCAGGTCAATGGAGCCGCCTTCCATGGCAGCGATCTCGGAAGGACCGTCGGCAAACTCCCACAGAGTGACCTCCAGGCCCTCCTCGGCGAAGTAGCCCTTGTCAATGGCGGTCAGAACAGACCACAGGGAAGCGTAGTTGGGCATGTAAGCCACGTTCAGCTTGACGATCTCAACGGGGGGCTCGGTCTCAGTGGGGGGAGCGGTGGTCTCCGCGGCAGCGGGAGCCTTCGTCTCGGTGGGAGCCTGGGTTGGGGCGGGCGTCGAGGAGCTGCAGGCGGCAAGGCCGAGAACCATGACCAGAGCCAGCAGCAGGGCGATGTACTTTTTCATGTATTTTCCTCCTAATTATTTATTTTAACTGCTCCGCAGCTAAAAACTGTTTACTTACGAACCTCCAGGAACTCCTGGTACACCTCGTTCCAGATCTCGGTCTTCAGCTCCAGGAACCGGGGATCGGTTTTGGTGGCCTGGGTTCTGGGATAGGGGATGTCAATGTCCACAATTTTCTTGATCCGGCCGGGGCGGGCGCTCATGATGATGACCCGCTGGGCCAGAATGATGGCCTCGTCCACATCGTGGGTGATGAAGAAGCAGGTCTTTTTCTCGTGCTCCCAGGTTTCCAGCAGCTCGGTTTGCAGCTGCACACGGGTCTGGGCATCCAGAGCGCCGAAGGGCTCATCCAGCAGCAGAACCTCCGGGTCGGCTGCGTAAGCACGGGCAATGGCCACACGCTGCTTCATACCGCCGGACAGCTCCTTGGGATAGGAATTCTCAAAGCCCTCCAGTCCTACAGCCTTGATGTACTTGCGGGCGATGGCCTCCGCCTCCGCCTTGGGGGTCTTCTTCATCTCCAGGGGGAACATGACATTTTTCAGAACGGTTCTCCAGGGGAACAGGGCATACTGCTGGAACACCACGCCCCGCTCCACGCCGGTGCCCTCGATGACCTTGCCGTCCAGGGAGACGGTGCCGCTGGTGGGCTCCAGAAGACCCGCGATAATGTTCAGCAGGGTGGACTTGCCGCAGCCGGAGGGGCCCACAACGCAGATAAACTCATTTTCCGCAATGTCCAGGTTTACACCGTTCAGGGCGACAGTTTTGCCGTTGCGGCCTTCGTATTCCTTGTATACGTTATCAATTTTCAGCTTAATCAGCTTATTTTCTCCTGCCATCCTGTCAGCTTCCTTTCAATAATGTCGACAAATTTCACCAGAATCAAACCGATAATGCCCAGCATGATGATATACATCAGCATGGGAGGAGAGTCAAACGAGTTAGCCAGGGAACGGATTCTCATACCAATGCCAGCCTGGGCACCGGTGGATTCGGCAGCCAGCAGGGTGGTCAGGGCGGCGCTGAGGCCCAGACGGACGGCGGTGATGATGAAAGGAACGGTGGCGGGGCAGATGACCTTCAGGAAAATGTCAAAGTCATTGGCTCCCAAGACCCGGGCGGCCTTAATCAGGGTCACGTCGATGTTCTTGATGCCCTGATAGATGGTGATGCTCATGGTCATAAAGGTGCAGATCCAGATGAGGATGATGGCAGGCTTCTTGCCCACGCCGAAGATGATAACAAGCAGCGGAGCATAGCCCAGCGCGGGGATGTTGCGGATAAAGTTGATCCAGGGTTCGATGATCTTCTGAACAGGGGTATACCAGGCCATCAGGAACGCGATGGGCAGCGCCGTGACGAAGCCCAGGCCAAAGCCCGCAGCCACACAGGTCAGACTGCTCACAATGTCCTTACCCAAGGCACCCCGATCGATCATCGTCTTGATGGCGGGGATTACCTTATCCAGGAATGGGAAGCTTCTGCCGGTGGCCTTGCCCAGGGACAGGCAGTACCACAAAAGCAGCGCGGCTGCCAGGGACAGCAGCAGCCAGAGCTTGTCGCTGATGGATGCCCTTTTTTTCGTTTTCGTACTCATTTGACACCTTCCGTTCGTATATTTTTTATGATTTCCGTATGCCCTTGCGGGTTACACATTGCTCAGGTCGTCGTCCTTCATGCACAGGTGGACGGCGCCCACCTTGAAGGTCTGGGGCAGGGCCAGGATCCTGGGATTGGGGCCCACATACTTTTTCATGGCGTCCTGGAGGGCTTCCTCGAAGGTTGCCCGGGTCTTCAGGCCCATGCTCCGGGCAATGCCGGGCTCCTGGGCGCCCACGATGTAAATAGCGGAGGTGTTCATCTCGGCGATGTGGCCGCAGCTCATCATGGAGAAGCCGTGGAAGGGATGGAAGGCGTTGGCGAAGCGGTACTTGCGGATGTACTCCTCGTTGGTGGCGAAGTATTCGCCGTACCGGTCCATGTCGGGCAGGATGTTCATGTGGTCATGCTGGAACATTTCGTAGAGCTCCCGCAGGTAGGGCCACCGCTCGTCGTGGAAGTAGCCGTTGCAGATGGAGGAGCAGATGATCACGCAGTTGTCCTTCATGACCCGCTTGTGGCGGATGACCTGGGCGGAAAGGGCCTGCATCATCTGGATGGGGTTGGTGCCCATACCGTCGCCGTAGTGGAAGTTCTGGGGCATACCAAAGACCATCACATCGTACTTCTCTTCCGCGAAAGGAACGTAGGTGCGCTTATTGGCAACCTCCCAGCTTAGGGGCTGCATCACCTTGGCATAGCCGGAGAAAATGGCAATCTGCCGGGAGTAGGTGTCCAGGACGGCATCGCAGCAGAAGAAGGGATGGCCCATCTTTTCTTCCATGTGCATGCCGATTTCGTCAAACTTGGTGCGCATCAGGCTGTGGCCGGAGACGGGGGTGAAGTCGTCCCGGTGCATGACCTTGGGCACGTGGTGGGAGGCGATGGAACGCCAGTGGGTGATGCCGGTAGCGCAGTGCTTGTAGCCGCCGGAGTAGCCGCCGTAGGGGTTGCCCTGGGTGTGGCCGATGAGGATGGGAATGTCGCAGTCGAAGACGTACTTGTTCATGAGAACGGGATCGCCCCGCTTCGTCAGGCCCAGGTCCACCATGTGCTCCGGGTCCTCGGAGTCGTGGGAGGTGATCTGGTTCGACCAGTAGAACTCGTTAAACAGTTCCTCCCCCAGAATCTGCTTCATTTCCGGCACGGTGGCCCGGGGATGCAGGCCGTTAGAGAACATGAAAAGAATGTCTTCTTTCCGCACGCCGCCGGCGTAGAGCTCGTCAAGACACGCCCGGATGGAAACCTTCCGGTGGGCGGTGGGCTGGCAGCCGCCCTTGACGATGTCAGGAATAACGAATACAACGGTCTTGCCCGGCGCGGCTAACTCCCGCAGAGGGGGCATGCCGTAGGGGTTCCGGATGGATTCCAGGGTGGCCGCATACAGGCTGTCCCAGTCCTGGGGCAGGCATTTGGGGTCGGGAACGGTCTTGCCGGGGATGAACACATCGGTGTTGTCGGGGAGGTTCGCGGACATCAGGCCGTGGCCATACTCAAAATCAAGCTTCATATTTGTTTCTCCTTATTTGCCAAGATAGGTGCGGATGATCTCCAGATACTCGTCGGGATAGAAGCCGATCTGTCCCTGGAACCGGGTCAGGGCAATGAGGCCGCCGTCAATTTCCGGGATGGATGCCAGCATTTCGGCATTGTCCACTTTCAGGCCGCCGCCGTAGACAACATCGATACCGCCTGTGACTTCCTTGACGAAGCGGGCAATCTTGGTGATGTAGTCCTTACCCGCAGGGGTCTTGCCCGGGCCGATGGACCAGATGGGCTCGTAGCCGATAACCACCTTGCTCTTGTCCACGCCATCCAGGCCAATTTCCAGCTGCTGGCGCAGAACCTCGTCCCAGCGGTCCAGCTCCGTGTCCTTTTCACCGATGCAGTAGAGAACCTTCATGCCGTTTTCTACCGCCAGCCTTATCTCCTGGTTCAGGATGCGGTTGACAGCCCCCGTATCCACCACCCCGGCCTCCGCCAGAATGCCCATTTTGTCGTTACGCTCCTCGCAGTGACCGATGATGGTGCAGTTCACATCCATCGCCTTCATGGCGGACACGGGACGGTTGGTAGTGAAAGCGCCGAAGTTGCCGCCCACAGCGGTGTTCATCCGGTAGACGCCCTGGCAGCCTACCTGCACCGGGCTTCCCTCGCACCGGGCGGCCACCGCATTCAGCAGGTGGGCCTCCGGCAGGTACTGCACAAACTCCACTTCCTTGGGATCATACTTTTTAAGCTGTTCCTGGGTATTCTTTACAATGCAGCCACCCCATTCCTGAATGGGAGCAATCCGGTTCACACCGCCCAGGGCTGCCGGTACATCAAAGCGTTTCAGATTCAGGAAAATATGTTTCATATCGTTACCTCTCAGCGAAGAATCGCGTAGTCAGGTGCCCTGTCCATCATCAGGGGCATGGCGTAATCAAAGAACCGGTCATCGATCTTGTTGCCGTCCAGAATCCACTCCAGGGGGAACTTCTTTTCCACGTTGGCCACCTTGGAAAGGGGTGCCAGGAACAGGTCGAAGGAATAGGTTTCGCCTCTGTGGGCGTCGATTGCCACCATGTAATCCGTTTCCCCGGCCAGGGCCGCTTCCACTGCTTTCTTGCCCACGGCGTAGGCTTCCAACTGGTCCACTTTGGACGCGTAGGGAATGGAGGCTCTCCCCAGCAGACCGGGCTTCTCCGCCCGGGACTTGATGCCCAGCTTCTGAATGATGCTGTCCGTCACATGCTGGGCGGTGCCGCCGGGGATCCTATGTCCGAAGCCGTCCACAATGCCGGTGGAGGCCAGCGGCTCACCGTCCAGTCCACAGATACCCTCCGAAACCGTAACCAGCAGGCCGCGTCCCTTTGCCCAGGCGTTCTCAATGTCCGCCAGCATCCTGTCTTCGTCCACCAGGACCTCGGGAAGATAGGTAAGAACCTCACAGTTAGTAGCCCGGGCCGCCAGGGCGGAAGCGGCGGTGACCCAGCCGGCGTTGCGGCCCATGAGCTCCAGCACCACCACATGGATGGGAAGGCCCGAGGCATCCAGAGCAAGCTCACAGGCGGCCTCCGCGGCATACCGGCCCGCCGAGCCGAAGCCGGGGCAATGGTCGGTGATGTCCAGGTCGTTGTCCATGGTCTTGGGGATGCCGATGACCTTCACGTCCAGCCCCTCTGCCTGAGCAAGCTTCGATACCTTGTTGCAGGTATCCATGGAGTCGTTGCCGCCGTTGTAGAAAAAGCAGCCGATGTTATATTTTTTCAGGGTTTCAATGACGGTGGGATAGTCCGCGTCGTTGAGCTTCCGGCGGCAGGAGCCGATGGCGGAAGCGGGGGTGTGAGCGAGCTTGGCGATGGTGGAAGCGGGAACGTCGGTCAGATCGATAAGATCGCCCTTGAGGATGCCCTCCGCGCCGAACCGGGCGGCATAGATTTTGTCCACCTTACCGCTTTCCCGGGCTGCTTCCACAACACCCTGCAAAGAGGTATTGATGACAGCGGTGGGGCCGCCGCCGTGGGCTACCAGAATATTTACTCCCATGTCAGACACCTCGTTTTCATCAGATACCGGCCTTACGGCCATTTCCCAACGTGACCTTCCCTGCCATCGGTATGTCGAATCCTCCTAAAACCAAATTAATTAAATCATTTAATTAATTTGGCTAGAAAAAATGACGGCCAGAAAAGGTCATCAAATCTCTTACAATTAAATAATAATCCCCCCTGGGGGGGATGTCAATTCTTTTCTGTCCGTCGCAAAATAATTCAGCACAGTGTCGATTTATACGCAGCAGTAATTAGGCAATATTACTAAAACAGCCCCGAATCAATCGGGGCTGCCGTATAAATTACAAGTCACTGTTGAGTAAAGTGTCCCGAACAACCACCGCTGCCGCGCCTCTTGCCCCCCGGTCCGGACTGTAAGGAAGAAAGGAAAAGCTTGTCTTCCCCACATGGACACGGAACATATTCCGTTCCACGGACCGCAGAAGCATTGCCTGATTCTCCGGAAAGCTCAGAATATGGCCGTCCAGCAAAACGGCCCTTGGACTGATGGTGTTGATGGTGTTTGCCAAAGCGATGCCCAAATAGTCCAGCACATCCTCCATCACCAGATTCACTTTTTCATCGCCCATGCTTTGGGCCTTCAGCACCTGGTCCATGGTCAGTTTCTCCGGCTTGTCGCACAGCTCCCGCAGGGCGGTAGCATCTCCGGAGTCCATGATCCGGCGGCAGCGCTGCAGTACTGCCCGCTCTCCCGCCAAAGCCTCCAGACATCCCCGATTGCCGCAGGTGGGGCAAACCGGACCGCCGCGCTGCACCACGGTGTGACCGATTTCCCCGGCAGCGGCAAACTGCCCGTAGAGCACCTTACCGTCAATAATCATCTGGCAGGCTACACCGTAGGATACAAAAAAATAGGCAAAGGGTTCCGCGGTTACGCTGCGGTCAAACAGATCCGCGCAGATCGCCCGGGCACGGACATTGTTTTCCACAACCACCGGCACACCCAGCCGCTGACCCAGCTCGGCGGACAGATCGTGCTCCGTCCATCCCGGCTGAAAGGTGGTATAGATCATGCCGGCACTGCCGTCGATGAGTCCCGGCAGGCAGATGCCCACACCCAGCAGCTTCCCGTTTCCGGCACCGGCTTCCGCCAGGAATGCCGGGATTTCCCTGCTGAGCAGTTCGAATGTTCTGTCGTACGCATCCAAAACCTTTCCCGTATGCCGGCTGGCAATCACATTGCCCTGAAGATCCGTCAAAACATAGTTGATCCAGTAGGGGCCCACATCTACTCCGCAGATATGGTAGGCGCTGGGAACAAATTCCAGCATGACCCGGGGCCGTCCGGCACTTTTCCCCTCTTCCGAAGCAGGTGCGGCAGTGTCCCGGAGTAAGCCCCTGTTAATCAGGGAGTTGACCACGCCGGTAATCGTCGGTGTGGTCAGGCACAGCTTCTGGGCAACCTCCACTCTGGAAATCGGGCTGTGCTGATAGATGTATTTCTTAATCAGATGATAATTATTTCTTTTTAACAGCGTGTGATTACTGCCCTTTTCGTTCATAGCCTGAAGCGTCACCCCGATTCTGCATTATTTCTTAGGGGAACTCTGATTAAATCGGCATGCGCTGGCAGCAGAAGATTCTGGCTCAGCCGAAAACGATAAATTCAGAGCTTCCCTTATATATTAACCAATACATCCGTTCACTGTCAATAGCGGAAATACCTACGGCAGATCATTTGCCCGGTTTTGCGTTCCCCCCGGCTGCCAGAATCACTCCTACGCGGTACCGGCTGTATTGCGGTGCCGGGACGAAAGCGAAAACCCACATTCAAGCCTTGCAGAAGCACTTGAATGTGGGTTTCGGATATCAGCTGATAAGACAGCAGATAGGAAAATTGGAATTTGCCCGCAGGGCGGGCGGCCAAGTCGTGCGCAAGATATGTGTGGACGTTTCTGCCCTGCGCCGCTCGGTGTCGTTCTATAGCAGTTTGGCAAATTGGAATTTGCCGCATCGACAGAACGTGTCATTCCGATAAAGTAGCGCACACTGGTGTGGGAATCTCCATCGAATTCCGGGCAGCCCATCGTCATACGGACTGTCCTTTTTACGCAGTGTTCCGGAGTTTATCCACGAGAAATTGTGCTTCTATCCGGGAGATTGCCACACCAGTGACGTCGGTCACTGGTTCGCAATGACCGGGAAGTCGGGCTCGCAATGACCGGGAATTCAATAAATTCCAATTTGTCTGTTTCCTGTGCAAAGCCGATAGCTTTATTGTGGTTTTCTGCTCTCAGGAAAGAAGCGCCGCCTTATTTCTTCTGAGGCTCGCCCTCGGGGAAGATGATCTTGTTGACGAAGAAGAAAACGACCATGGATACGCCGCCGTTGAGGACGGTGGTGCCGATGTTATAGAGCCACCCGGGGACAAAATGTCCGGCCACGGCAACCCAGATGCAGTTGATGGAGTTGACCACGCAGGTGACGATGCAGAAAGCGATGACGTACCACATGCCCTGCCAGGCGATATTGCCCTTGCTCCGGAACACCCAGCCCCGCTGGATGAAGAAATTGATGACCTCGCCGATGACCATGGCGATCATGTAGGCGGTGAAGTAGGCAATGCCCCCCTGGTCCGCGCCGTAGCCGATAATGTACCATTTGAAGGGGATACCGAAGAGGTTCAGCTCGATGCCGGGAAAGCCAAAGTCCCGGGAACCCAGAAAGGCAAACGCCGCGGGCAGGAACGTGAGCAGGAAATACTTGAATACCGTAATCAGGTTGCTCACGATGACGAACAGGCCGCCCTCCCGAACCCATTTGGAAAGCTCCGGGTGCTTTTCGGCAAAGCTTCCCCACCAGTTTTTGACTGCGTTCATACCTTAGCCCTCCTTGTTTTCTTCCAGCTGCTTCATAAATGCCTGGCTGTCCCGCCGGTTCCGGAAGAAGTCCCGGATGACCCGGCCCAGCCCCCGGAAGAAGTGGCCGTTTACCAGGAACACGATGTCATCCACCATCTTTTCAGACACCATGCCCCCCGCCATCTTGCCCATGGCCCGGAATGGCATGTTGTAAATGAAGAGGATATTGAGGTCCGGCTTACCCTTGGCCTCCGACCTGTTTTTCAGGCCGGTGAGGACCTTGTAGGCCAGACGGGCTATGCCGCACTTGGCATAGTAGAGCTGGCAGATGGCGTCGTTTTTGTTCAGTTCTCCGCTCCAATGGCCGTCGGGAATGGGACGGCTCAGAAGCTTGGCAAACTCGGCATCCGAAACGCTTCCGATCTTCCCGCTTTCGTAGCTGGGCAGCTCGCCGTAGGGCAGGGGCGCTTCTGTCCCCTCCACCCAAATGGTCTGGATCAGTTCCACATCGGACACATTGGACCCAACGCAGATATTGTAGTTGGCCGGTTCAATTTCCCAGCGGTCAGACTTTACATTGAAGTAGCGGAAAGCCTTGTCGTCCAGAGGCACGGTAACGGTTTTGCGCTCCCCCGCTTTCAGGAACACCTTGGCAAAACCTTTCAGCTCTTTATTGGGCCGGAACACCTTGCCGTCCTTGCAGGAGACGTACACCTGGGCCACCTCCGCGCCGTCCACAGCACCGGTATTCGTTACTGTGAAAGTCACTGCATTCTGGGACGCGGAAATATCGGAATAGGCAAAGGTGGTGTAGCTCAGGCCGTAACCAAAGGGAAACCGCACCGGCACCCCGGCGGTATCGTAGTAGCGGTAGCCGATGTACAGGCCCTCCCGGTACTCGGCGGTGCGCTCTTTACTGGGGAAGTAAGGATAGGAGGGGTTGTCCGAAAGCTTCTCCGGCCAGGTCTCGTTGAGCTTGCCGGAGGGATTGACCTTGCCCAGCAGAGCGTCGGCCATAGCTCCCGCGCCTGCCTGACCGCCTAAGTAGCCGTGGATGGCGGCCCGGTATTTGCTTCTTTCCGGCATGACAAAGGGAGCACCGCCGGAGAGCACCAGAACCACATTCCGATTCACGGCGCACACCCCGTCGATGAGGGCCTGCTGACCCCTGCTCAGCTCCATATGCTGCCGGTCCATGCCCTCGGATTCCAGAATTTCGTCCAAGCCCACGCACAGCAGCACCACACCCGCGCCCTTTGCCGCGGCAACGGCTTCGTCGATCAGCTTCTGGTCGGGCTTGGGATCCACCCGGGAAAAGCCCTTGGCGTAAGCAGTAACGTTCAGGCCTGCGGTGGTGAGGGCGTCCTTCAGGCTGTCCAACTTGGTGGGGTTGACCTGACTGGAGCCCGCTCCCTGATACCGGGGGGTCTCGGCAAAGTCGCCGATAACAGCGGTTTTCGTCTCCTTTTTCAGGGGCAGAATACCGTCGTTGTCCAGCAGGACAATGGAACCCTCGGCGCACTTCCGGGCAATGGCGTGGTGAGCGTCCCTATCAAAGGACTTGGGGGCCTGGGACACCGCTTCGCTTACAGAGAACACCACGTTCAGAAGCTCTCCCACCCGCTTGTCCAGTTCCTTCTCGGAAACCCGGCCCTCCTTCACCGCCTTTACAAGGCCGATAGCGCAGTCCGGGCCGGGGGCGGGCATCACCAGATTGGAGCCTGCCTTGACTCCTGCCGCGTGGTCATTGTCTCCGCCCCAGTCGGTGACCACAAAGCCGTCAAAGCCCCACTCCTGCCGAAGAATTTCCGTAAGCAGATGGGCGTTTTCGTTGGCATAGGTGCCGTTAACCATGTTGTAGCTGGACATAATGGTCTTGGCCTTACCCTCGGTGACGGCCATTTCAAAGGCGGTTAAGTAGATTTCCCGCAGAGTCCGCTCGTCCACCACGGAATCCATGCACATCCGCCGCAGCTCCTGGGAGTTGGCGGCAAAATGCTTGGGACAGGCGGCAACTCCGTTTGCCTGGATGCCCCGGATGTAGGCCGCGCCCATTTTTCCCGCCAGGTAGGGGTCCTCGGAAAAATACTCAAAGTTCCGGCCGCACAGGGGGGAGCGCTTCATGTTAAGGCCCGGGCCCAGAACCATGTGCACATCGTTCGCCGCCGCTTCTTCGCCCAAGGCACGGCCCAGCTCCTCGCCCAGCTCTGCATCCCAGGAGTTTGCCATGGTGGCAGCGGTGGGGAAGCAGGTAGCGGGCACGGAGGCGTTCAGGCCCAGATGGTCCCCTGCCCCTGCCTGCTTACGCAGGCCGTGAGGGCCGTCGGCCATGAAAATCGCCGGGATCCCCAGCTTGCTTCCGTCCCAGGTCGTCCATGTGCTCCAGCCCTGGAGTAACGCTGCCTTTTCTTCCAGTGTCAGTTTTTGAATATACGCGTCAACAGTCATGGTGATCTCTCCTTATTTGCAGTATGTCTGTTCAGATGCCAACCCTGAGAGCATCTCAACGCTCGCATCCGGACAGGGCGCTGGCCTCCCTCCCGAAGGAGGGAGGCCTGAGTTGGAACGGTATCAGCCCTGGATTTCCTCAGTGACGATCTTTGCGGCTTTAGCAGATGCTCAGGGCAGGCCAGGCGCACCATAACTATAACACCCAGAATCCAACTTTCAAAGGCTGTTTGCACAAACTGTTATTTTTTCAGCATAAACTGCAAAAACTCCGTTTTTCGCGGAAAATGCGCCAGAAATGTTGCACAAATATTAGATATTTAATTTGGTAATATTGCCCTCTGCGGAGTAAAAACGGAGGGCAGCCAGGCTGCCCTCCGAAAAGATGTATTTCATTGCGTCCGGGGAATGGGAATCAGCACCTTCAGAACAAACCAGTCATTTTCCATCTGAACCGTGGCGGTGCCGCCGTATTTCCTGGCGGTATGCTGAATGCTTTTCACCCCGAAGCCGTGGTTGTCCGCGTCCTGCTTGGTGGACAGCGGAAGTCCGTCCCGAAAGTCGGGGGCGTCGGGGCAGTAGTTTTCCACCTGCAGCAGCAAAAACTGTTTCTGGGTGGTAAGGGTCAGATGGATCATCCGCTTGCTCTTATCCGGCAGCTTCAGCTCGCACTCGATGGCATTGTCCAAAGCGTTACCGAACAGGGTGCAAATGTCCATCATGTCCATTAGCCCTAAGGGCTTGCCGTCGGCAACCACCGTCAGGTTGATGCTGTGCTTCTGGCAGTACAGGCTTTTGCCTGTCAGCAGGGTGTCCAGCACGGAGTTGCCCGTTTTATTCTGGGCTTCATAGGTGGAAATGTCCTGCTCGATTTCATCCAGCCACCGGTTGCGGGTATCCGCATCCGTTTCCGCCCGGAGGGCGGCAATCTGATGCTTCAGATCGTGGTATTTCCGGTTGATCATCTCGATGGAGTCCCGGCTCATCCGGTACTGGGCGTACTGGCTTTCCAGCATCCGCTGCATGGCAGCCACCTCTTTTCTCGCCGCCGTCTGCTTCCGCTGCAGATGGTAGGCAAAGAGAATACTCACGCCCCCCAGATCCACAAAGGTACGGATGTTGTGAATCTCACTGGCGTACTGGCCGCTGAAAGGAGAATGCTTCAGATAGAAGCTCAGGTTGCTGACGGCAAAGACGCAGATGCCGATAAACAGCACCACCAGCAGCTCGTGCCCCGTAACGGTCAGCTCCGTCTTCCGGGGTTCGCTTCGCCGCTCCAGCAGGGTCATAATCAGGAAAACGCTTCCGTATATCAGCAGGAGCAGGCCGTAGCGCTGCCACCAGAGCGCGTCGTTTTCGGGCCACAGGTAGCAGTGCAGCTGCCACTCCAAAGAGGCGGTAAACTCAGCCAGTACAAATGCTCGGACGCAGGTGTACGCGCCTGACAGAAAGTCCAGATCACACAGCAGAAGAAGCAGCCCCAACATCATCCCCGCCGCCGCGATCATACAGGGAATCCACAAATACAGCGGGCAATCGTCGGTCACCACAAGAAACAGGCACTGCAGCAAAAGCGCCCCACCGGAGGCAGGAATATACCATTTCATCGGGAGCCGGGGCCGAAAGGAAATGGCGTAGAGCATACAGGCCATCCACTCCGCGATTCCCGTATAGACCCGGGGGATATCCAGAATATTCACAGTCATAAAACCGCACCGCCCACAAAATTTGTCAGCGCTTCCATAAATTCATTCTTTCTGGGACGGCTGATCAGCAGGGGCTCCCCGTGGACGATGACGCTGCCGTCCTGAATGCTGTCCACATGCCGCAGCGCCACCAGGTACCCTTTGTTGCAGCGGAAGAAATGGTATTTGAGAAGCTTCTCCTCGATTTCCTTCATTGTACCGCTGATGGTAAATTCTCCGGTCTCCGTATGGAAAATCAGATTGTGTCCCTGGCTTTCCACATAATAAATGGAATCCACATCCAGCTTATAGGTTCCGCTGCGAACCGTGAGCACCAAAAAGTTTCTGGTGCGGCTTTTGATGCGGCTGACGGCGCGGTTCAGGCGCTGGGAAAAGGCAAAATAGCTGACGGGCTTGAGGATATAGTCCAGGGCGTCCACCTCATAGCCACGGATGGCATACTGGGCCATGTTGGTGATAAAGAGGATCACCACATCCGGGTCCGTGCGGCGGATTCGCTTCGCGGTTTCCATGCCGTCCATTCCGGGCATGGAAACATCCAGCAATATCACATCGAACTGGCCTTTAAACCCGCTCATAAACGCGAAGCCATCGCAAAAAAGCTGGGACTCGATCTTCTGCCCAAATTCCTTTGCGTACCTTTGCAGGTATTCGCCCAGCTTCTGTGCGCTGCTGTCCTCATCATCCACAACCGCGATGCGCATGGTGCCGCCCCCTCCGTTTCTGTTTCCGCCGATAAGTTAAGTATAGCGGATGATTCGTGAAATTTCAACCGGAAAACGGGTTTGGAAACCGAAATAAGCTCCCGAAACTCAGGATTTTTAGGCTCTCTGACAGCCGTGGAAAATCTGTTTTGCGGATTCCGTTGCCATGCGGCGTTTTTTGCGCTATAATGCAGGAAACAACATCCCGGAAAAGAAAAGGAAGGGCATCATGGGTAAACATTATAAAAAGACATTGACCGCCTGCTATCTGGGGTTCATCACCCAGGCAATTACCGCCAACTTCGCGCCTTTGCTGTTTTTGAAATTTCATTACGACTATGCAATTCCCCTAGGGAAGATTGCCCTGATCTCCACGGTCTTTTTCCTGACACAGCTCATCGTGGATGTGTTGTGTGCGAAGTTTGTGGACCGGATCGGCTACCGAAAGAGCATCGTAGCATCGGAACTATTTTCCGCCCTGGGGCTCATCGGCCTTGCCTTTCTTCCAGAAAAGCTTTCCGACCCCTTCACAGGCATCCTGCTCAGCGCCGTTGTTTACGCGGTGGGCAGCGGCCTGATCGAGGTGCTGTGCAGTCCCATTGTAGAAGCCTGCCCCTTTGACCGTAAGGAGGCGGTCATGAGCCTCCTGCATTCCTTCTATTGCTGGGGCACGGTGGGCGTTGTGCTGCTGTCCACCGCTTTCTTCGCGGTGTTCGGCATTGACCGCTGGAAATGGCTGGCCTGCCTCTGGGCGCTGGTGCCGCTGTACAACATTTATAATTTCTCCACCTGCCCCATCGAGCATCTGGTAGAAGATGGAAATGGTATGGGGATCGGCAGCCTGTTCCGGGTCCCGGTGTTCTGGGCCGCAATCGTTCTGATGGTATGCGCCGGCGCGTCGGAGCTGGCCATGGCCCAGTGGGCATCCGCCTACGCCGAATCCGCTATCGGCCTTTCCAAAACCGCCGGTGACCTGGCAGGCCCCTGCCTGTTCGCCATTGCCATGGGCATCAGCCGGGTGATCTATGGCAAATACGGCGGCAAACTCGATCTTATGGTCTTCATGCTTTGCTCGGCAGGCCTGTGTCTTGCGTGTTACCTCATGGCTTCCCTGTCCGCAAGCCCTGTGGTGGGCCTGATCGGGTGCATCCTCTGCGGCTTCTCCGTGGGCATTCTCTGGCCCGGCACCATCAGCATCTCCTCCAGGCAACTACCCCGGGGCGGAACGGCCATGTTCGCCCTGCTGGCCATGGCCGGGGATCTGGGCGGCGCCTTTGGCCCGTTCCTCGTGGGCAATGTCACCCAGATGGCAAACGACAATCTGCAAAAGGGGCTTCTGGCAGGCGCCGTGTTCCCCCTGGTGCTGATCTTTACCCTGCTGCTTTGGAAGTTTCTTTCCAAAGACAGGCAGCACGCATAACCCGCCCGCCTTTTTATCCCACATATCGTTACACGCCCGGATGGCTTTTGCCACCCGGGCGTGCTGCCGTTTCCTTGCAATTTTCCAGACAGGGTCAGATCCATAGTCCCGGTTTCTCCGCCCAGAGTCGTTCATTATTTTTCGGATTGCGGGATCAGAACGGCAGGAAGGCTACGGCGGCGGCAAGGATCACCGCGGGGAGCAGGTTGGCCACCCGGACCTTTTTACCCCAGACCAGGTTGATGCCCACGCAGAAGATCAGTACATTTCCCACCATGGAAAGGTTTCCCAGTGCCGCCTCGGTCATAAGCGGGCGCACCAGCCCCGCCAGCGCCGTGATGCTTCCCTGAAACACCGCCACAGGAATCGCGGAAAAAACCGCGCCCCGGCCCAGGGAGCAGCTCATGACCATGATAATGATAAAGTCCAGCACGGCCTTGGTTGCCAAAATGGAGTAATCCCCGGTGATGCCGTCCTCGATGGAGCCTACGATTGCCATGGCACCAATGCATACCGTCAGGGAGGCGGTGACAAAGGCATCCACGAACCCCTTGTCCTTGGCGTTTCCGGTTTTCCGTTTCAGCCACTCCCCGAAACGCTCAAAAGCCCCCTCCAGGTTCATCAGCTCCCCGATCACCGCGCCGATAGTCAGGCAGCCGATCACCAGCATTCCGCCGCCGCTGACAATCCGTCCGTCTTCCACCTTCAGCATCTGCTCCAGCGCCCCGGTGACGGCAATAAACAAGGTGCTTACGCCGCAGACCTTGGTCAGGGTGTCCTGGACACTTTCCCGGAGGAACCTGCCAAACACCGCGCCGCCCAGTCCGCCTGCCACAATGGCGGCGGTATTGATCACCGTACCCAATCCGTACATTTTGTCTCTCTCCGATCTATGCGTATTGGATCAATGGTAGCGCAAAGAGACCGGGTTGTCAATCCCCGGCAGGAAGCATTTCCTCATACGATGGAGATTCCCACACCAGTCTGTGACCGGTTCGGAATGACACAGATTTTGAAAAAACGGGAAAAGCAGCGGCATTTTTGGTGCCGCTGCTTGAGACAGGCGATTTGTTCGGAGGTTCCTTAAATCAGTCCAAAGTGCTCCAGACCTTTCCGGATCCCGTCGTCATCGATGGCCGCGGTGACATAATCACTGGCCCGTTTCAATTCCGCTTCTCCGTTTCCCATGGCAACCCCGGTTCCAACATAGCGGATGATCTCCAAATCATTTCGGTTGTCCCCAAACGCAATACATTCCTCCGGCGCGATACTAAGCCTTCTTAGCAGCAGTTCCACCCCGGAACGTTTATCCACGTTCCACAGCATCAGGTCGCTGCTCCGCCCGTTGATGTCTACACCCCGGCACTGCCCTGCAAAATACCGGTTGAACTCGTCCAGCTGCTCAGGGCCGCAGGCAAGGCACCCGCCGTTGGGGTGGCGGGTCAGATGAATGGTCCGGTCACCGCAGAAGACACGGGCAGTGGTCGCCGGGTTCTTGAAAAATACCTTGTCAAACTCCGGATCTCCCCGGTATACATAGGTGCAGTCGGGGTACTTCCAGAGCAGTCCGACCCGGTTTTCCCGGCAGTACTCCCAGACTCCCTGGGAAAGTGCCGGCGGAAAGGTTCTGCTTTCCAGGATGCTGCCCCCGCCGTCCAGGACCAGGTGGCCGTTGCCGCACACAAGGTAGTCCAGCGGGATCCCCGCCTGCCGGAGGGTCAGAGCGGAAAAGGGCGGGCGGCCCGTAGCCACGCCGATCAGGATTCCGTTTTCATGAAGCTTTTTCAGGGCCTCCACGGCGCTGTCCGGATACACCCTTTTTTCTCATCAAACAGAGTTCCGTCAATATCAAATAACGCAAGCTTATACATCATTTCACAAAATACAGTTCAGGCTGTCGGGTTTATAAAGCAAACAGATAAATTGGAATTTGGCGGCGAGTCGCCGCTGACAAGTCGTGACGAACCTGGTC
>CAMCCS010000012.1 GCA_945873295.1 uncultured Clostridia bacterium | reverse complement strand
ACGAATTACAATTTCACGATCTGCTTACTAAAGCCGATAGTCTAAATTCCAATTTGTCTCTGATAATGGCCGCAAAACAAGCGTTCACCGTCCGCCGTTGAAAAAGCCGGTTTACCAGATCTTTTTCTTATTCATCTTCTTGATTTTCTGGATTCCCTTGTGCCACTGCTGCTTCTGAAGCAGAAGTGCCTGCTTGTCATCGGCGTATTTTGCTTCGGACTGTAAATTCCGGTAGCTTTCCCAGCGGGCAGCGTCCAACTCCCCGGCTTCAATGGCCTGCCGGATGGCGCAGCCCGGCTCCGATTCGTGGCGGCAGTCCCGGAAGCGGCACTTGCCGAGATACTGTTCCACATCGGAGAAAGCTTCCTCCAGCCCGTCGGTAACGCCCCACATGCCCAGCTCCCGCATACCCGGGGTGTCGATAATCATAACACCGCTGGAAAGCCTTAGCAGCTGCCGGTGGGTGGTGGTGTGGCGTCCCTTGCTGTCATCCTCCCGGATTTCCCCCGCCGCCATGACTTCCTCTCCCGCCAGGGCATTCACCAGGCTGGATTTGCCCACACCGGAGGAACCCAGCAGCACAATGGTATTTCCGGGCGCCAGATATCCGTTCAGCGTATCCATGCCATACCCCGTGCGGGCGCTGACGACGCGCACATCCACACCGGCAGCCACCCGCTCAATTTGGGCTAGATAATCGGTGTAGTCCAAGACAAGATCCGCCTTGGTCAGGACCACCACGGGCACCGCCCCGGACTGCCAGGTCAGGGTCAGATACCGTTCCAGCCGTTTGGGATTAAAGTCCAGGTTCAGCGACTGCAGGATGAACACATAGTCAAAATTCGCGGCTACCGCCTGTTCTCCCCTGCCCTTATCCGGATCCCGGCGGGAAAAATAGGTACGCCGGGGCAGGGTCGACAGAATCTGGCTGTCACCGTTATCCACATAATTTATCATCACATAATCCCCGGTGGTGGGAAACACTTCGCCGTCAACGTAGTATTCCCTGGTTTTCAGCCGGGCAAAGGTTTCTCCGTGCTCACAGACGATTCCGTAGCGCTCCTTGTGCACCGCGGTCACCCTTGCAGGGATCCCCGGTAAGTCTTCATAGTTTGGAATCTTTCCATAATCAAAAACTGTCAATTTTGTTTCCTCCTGATTCCGTAAATGTACAATACTTCATTTGGGTTATCTTTAATAAGCAGATCGTGAAATTGAAATTTGCCCGCAGGGCGGGCGGCCAAGTCGTGCGCAAGATATGTGTGGACGTTTCTGCCCTGCGCCGCTCGGTGTCGTTCTATAGCAGTTTGGCAAATTGGAATTTGCCGCATCGTCAGAACGTGTCATTCCGAACCCGAATTCCCGGTCATTGTGAGCCAGTTCGCTTTCCTGGCGTGGCAATCTCCCAAATAGAAGTACCACTTCTCGTGGATAGACACGGGAAAACGGCAGATTAGAACAGACTGTATGACGATAGACTACCTGAAATTCGATGGAGATTCCCACGAAAGTAGTGCGCACTGGTTCGGAATGACAATGTTGTTCGATGCCCGGTCTTCCTCTGCAAATTCCCAATTCGCCAATGGCTTACGAAAGCCGATAACCGGTTACTTCATTTATGCCAACTGAAAAAGGGCGCAAAAAAGCCGCGGCAAAGCAGCCCTCGTTTCTGGCTGCATCCCGCGGCGACCCAAAAAAGCGAAAGGTTACTTCAAAACGGCGCAGAAACAAAGGGGTCGCACCCCCATCTGTTCATCGCGCCCTATTCAGTTAGCTGGCAACAACCTCACAAACAGTCATTTGAAATCTCCTTTCTTGTCCGCAGCGCGGACGGTACTATGGTCAGTATAATCAAGATGTTCCGGATTGTCAATCGGAAATGCGAAATATATTTTCTTATGGCAAAGAGCCCGGAAAAAGCCAAAATAATCCTTGACAAAGCATACTTTCTCTGCTATCATATAGAAGTTGCCAAAGACAGCAGGTATGCGTCATGCAGTAAATCCCGCCGAGGTGCGCTGATAGTGATTTTCTGCGTGTCTTTCTGTCTTCTGGCAGGAAGACATTTTTCATTTCGGAGGTGAAAATCATGCCCAATGCAAAGGTTCTTGAAAGCAAGAAGGCCGTTGTGGAAGCTCTGACCGGTAAGATCAAGGAGTCCTCCGCCGTTGTCTTTGTTGATTACAAGGGCATCTCCGTGGCCCAGGATACCAACCTGCGGAAGCAGTTCCGGGAGGCCGGTGTTGAGTACGCCGTTGTGAAGAACACTCTGACCAACTTTGCCACCAAGAATGCAGGCTACGATTTCAGCAAGGTCCTGAACGGTACCACCGCCATGGCATCCACCACCGGCGACCCCATCGCCCCTGCCCGCATCGTATGCGAGTTCGCCAAGAAGAACAAGATTGCTCTGTCCATTAAGGGCGGCATCGTGGAGGGTTCCACCCTGTCCGCTGACCAGCTCAACAAGTTCGGCGAACTGCCCAGCAAGGCCGCTCTGGTCGGTCAGGTTCTGGGTACCTTCCTGGCTCCCCTGTCCAGCCTGGCCTGCGTCCTGGATCAGATCCGGGAACAGAAGGAAGGCGGCGCTCCCGCAGCTGCGTCCGCTGAGTAAGTTTTTCCCGCTGCAAACATTTTAAAACATAATCATTTAGGAGGAAAATTACAATGGCTAGTGAAAAAGTCACTGCTCTCGTTGAGGAAGTCAAGGGCCTGACCGTTCTGGAGCTGTCCGAGCTGGTTCACACCCTGGAGGAAGTTTTCGGTGTTTCCGCCGCTGCCGCTACCGCTGCCGCTCCCGTGGCCGCTGTTGAGGAAGTCGAGGAGAAGACTGAGTTCGACGTCATCCTGAAGTCCGCCGGCGCTTCCAAGCTGGGCGTCATCAAGGTTGTCCGTGCCGCTACCGGCCTGGGCCTGAAGGATGCTAAGGATCTGGTCGACAACGCTCCCAAGACCCTGAAGGAAGGCATCTCCAAGGAAGACGCTGAGAAGCTGGTTGCTGAGCTGAAGGAAGCCGGCGCTGAGGCCGAGATTAAGTAAGAAAAGCTCCAAGCTTTTTCGGCACTTATTTCCGCATATCCACAGGGGCGACCACATCTGGTCGCCCCTGTTCGCTTCTTCCCCTTGCGGTCTTTTGGGGCCGCAGAAAGGACTCTTTTATGGAACTGAGCGATATTCTGAGCACCGTGGCAGAGCGGCTTCCGGACCAGCTGGATGCCCTTTTAACCTACGCCGGGGCCCTGATCCCCGCGGACATCGACGTACTGTCCGTTCTGAAGCTCATCGGCGTGCTTGCCGTTGTGACCATCAGCCTTGGAATTCTGGGCCGCTTCGCCTTTGGCAAGGAATCCAATCTGAACCGTTCCGTCTGCGCCGCCATCGGCATTCTGTTTCTGTATGTGCTGACCGTTGTCATCTATACCTTTAAGCCCTGGAACCTGGAAATGTTCCTGTCCCCCCTGCCCTTTGTCACCTTCCGGGACAATTACATGATCCTGCTTCCTTTTCAGGGGGCATCTTTCCCCGTTCTGTGTGACCGGATCCTCTCCATGGTGATCCTTGCGTTCCTGGTCAATCTCCTGGACGCCATCATTCCCCGGGGAGAAACCATTCCCGGGTGGTATGTTCTGCGGCTGCTGTCCGTGGCTGTCTGCTTCATTCTCCATTTTGTTCTCAATTGGGCCATCAGCAAGTATATGCCCAACGTACTGACCACCTACGCACCCATGATCCTGCTGGGGGTTCTGGTGGCTATGCTGCTGGTGAGCCTTGCCAATGTGCTCCTTGGGGCATTCCTCATCGCGGTGAACCCCATCATTGGCGCCATTTACGCGTTCTTCTTTTCCAACAAGGTAGGCCAGCAGCTTTCCAAGGCCGTGCTGACCACTATCCTGCTGTGCGGGGTGTTCGGGCTTCTGGAGTATTTCGGCTACAGCGTAATCCTGATCTCCTTCTCCGCCCTGCCCGCTTATCTGCCGCTGGTGGTAGCGCTGCTGCTGCTCTGGTTCCTGGTGGGCCACGCACTGTAAGTTTCCGATCATAATGCCCCCCGATAAGCGGTTTTCACGCCGTCTATCGGGGGGATTTTTCCGTGTTGCGGAGGTGCTCGAAAGCAGGAAATGCTCTCCGATGAAAGATGCAGACAAGAAAATTGGAATTTAGCGCATCGTCAGAACGTGTCATTCCGAACCAGTGCGCACTACTGACCTGGGAATCTCCATCGAATTCCCGAATCACGATCGTCTACCTCTGTAGGGGCGCTCATTGAGCGCCCGGCAGGAAAAGGTGACCTATTCGTATTTCTTTCGGCGAAAAGGTGCCATTCAACGCAAATTAATTCTGAAATTCGGTACATTTTCGCGGGCGGTCAATGACCGCCCCTACGAATGGATGACGATAGGCTATCTGAAATTCGATAAAGACCACCGAATTGTCAACTGTCCATTGTCAGCGAAGCCGACAAATACCAATTTATCTTTATCTTTTTATCCCGCCCAAATTATACTTCCTTGCCATTCTCCAGAATCCGGCATTCATAAGGCGCAAGGGTAATGGGGCCGGCTGCGGTTTCTCCTGTTTCCGCGTCCAGGTACGCCTTTTCCAGCGTCACCGCCGTGGGCTCCGGATTGAAGTTCTGCAAGAAGAAGAGGCTCCCCTCCCCACCCTTGCGCTCCGTCACGGTAACGCCGTAGGGAAGCGCCGCTTTCAGCGCGCAGGTGTTTCCGGTCTGCCCGGTCACAAGGCTTACAAGATCCCGCAGGAAATCCCCGCCGCACTCCGCCGCGGCAAAATAGGCTGTACCCTTGCCGAAGCTATGCCGGGTCAGCGCGGGGAAGCCGGCGTAGAAATCATTGGCATACTCCGCCAGGACCTGGGCTCCCTCCGGGTGGACAATCGCGCACAGATCCATCACGGGATACCGCTTCTGTCCCCACACCACTTCATTTTCCGTATTTACCGGCCGCACATCGATGTCTTCTGTGCGGATACCCAGCACATCGGACAGGGGATGGTGCCCCAGGAAGCACAGGTCGTTTTCATCCACTTCCCCGCTCCAATAGGAGGTCACATAGGTGCCGCCCGTCTCTACGAAGGTGCGTACCCGCTGGGCATAGTCCCCCCGGTACATATAGTTGAGCGGCGCGACCACCAGAGAATAATCTTCCAGGCTGCTGTCCATGTCCACAATATCCACATCCACACCCTGCTCCCAGAAAGGCCGGAACCAGGGCATCCACTTTTCCAGAAAATCCAGCGGGTTGATGATTGCCTGGGCATCCTCCGCCGCCCACCGGTTCTCCCAGTCAAAGACGATAGCCGCCCGGGGCCGGTTGCAGGTCTTCATCACCTTGTCGGAAAGGGTTTCCAGGCGCTCCCCCAGATGGGTGACCTCCCGGAATACCCGGGTGTTCTCCCCGTTCCGGTGATCCACCACCGCACCGTGGAATTTTTCGCTGCCGCCCCTGCTCTTCCGCCACTGGAAGTACTGGACGCTGTTTGAACCGTGGGCCACCGCCTGCAAGGAAGACAGCTCGTGCATCCCGGGCCGCTTCAGCGTACATCTGGGGTGCCAGTTCACCGCCGAGGTTACGCTCTCCATAAGCAGGAACGGCTGCTTTTTCAGGCTGCGGATCAGGGAGTACCGGAACGCCGCCATCACTGCCGGGTCCAGAGGATCTTCCTGGGTGTGCCAGAAAGGATAGCTGTCCTCGGACACAATATCCAGCTCCTTTGCCCAGCGGAAGTAGTTCAGCGGGTCAAAGGGGCCCATCATATTGATGGTCACGGGGGCATCGCTGTATGTACGGACAGCCGCCGCCTCCGCCTTGCAGTAGTCCATCATCTGATCGCTGGTGAAGCGCTTCCAGTCCAGCTTCAGGCCGTGAAGGGTCATTTCACCATAGGGCACAGGGCTGTGGATCTGCTCCCAGTCGGTCACAATATTGGACCAGAAACCGGACCACCAGGCATGGTTCAGGTTGTCCAGCGTGCCGTAACGGTTTTGCAGCCATTTCCGGAAATTTGCCTGGCAGTAGGGGCAGTGACAGTCGGACGCCCCACCGTCGCCGCCGTACTCGTTGGACAGGTGCCAGGCCAGCAGTCCCGGATGATGGCCGAACCGCCGGGAAAGGGCAGTATCGATGGCACGGGTCCGCTCCCGCATTACGGGAGAAGAGGGGCAAAAGTTGTGCCGCTGGCCATGGATCCGGCGCTTACCGTTTTTATCCACCTTGTTGACCTCTTCGTAGGTATCCGTCATCCAGTGGGGCATGGCACCGGTGGGGGTAGCCAGGATGGTATAGATCCCGTTTTCATAGAGGTTATCCATGATCTTTTCCAGCCAGTCAAAGTCAAACCTCCCCTCCTCCGGTTCCAGGCGGCTCCAGGCAAAAATGCCCAGGCTGACGCAGTTGACGTGGGCTTTCTTCATAAGGGCAATATCCTCTTCCAGCACCTCCGGGCAGTCCAGCCACTGGTCGGGGTTATAGTCCCCGCCGTGGAGCAGCCGGGCAGGAAGCGCGGGCTTTACGGATCTGACATTCTCCATTTTTGTTTCCTCCCTATGTGTTTTCCCGTTATTCGGGAAGACAGTCTGTGTTTTCCAGCCCCGCAAGGAAGCTTTGGGCCGAATGGACTGCCGCCGCGCCGTCCGCAACGGCGGTAACCACCTGGCGCAGGGGCTTACTGCGCACATCTCCCACCGCATACACGCCGGGAATCTCCGTGCGGGTGGACTCTCCGGCAACAATATAGCCGCCCTTGTCCAGGGAAAGCTGGCTGCTCACCAGGGCTGTTGCAGGTTCTCTGCCCACACTGATGAAGACGCCGTCACAGGACACACTGCTTTCCTCCCCGGTGACGGTATTCTTGAGCCGAAGCCCCGTGAGCCGACCATCATAGATTAGCTCTGTCACCGCACTGTTCCACCGGAATTCCAGGTTTTCCGCCTGCGTCAGGGCAGCGTGGTAGACCTTCGTTGCCCGCAGGGTGTCCCGGCGGTGAATGAGGATCACTTTTTTTGCGACAGGCAAAAGGTGCATGGCTTCCGCAGCTGCCGAATCCCCACCGCCTACCACCGCCACGGTTTTCCCCCTGTAGAAAGCGCCGTCACAGGCTGCGCAGTAGCTGACTCCCCGGCCCACCAGAGCCTGCTCCATGGGAAGCCCCAGCTGCCTGGGCTCCGCTCCGGCGGCATAGACCACCGTTCTGCCGTAAAAGGTCCCCTCGCTGGTTTCCACTATCTTAGGATTGGCCCGCAGGTCCAGAGCCAGCACCTCCGCAAGCTCCGTCTGCGCGCCGAACCGCTCCGCCTGGGCCTGCATCTGCTCCGCCAGGGTGTAGCCGTCGATCCCCTCCGGGAAACCGGGATAGTTCTCGATTCGCTCCGACAGGGCCATCTGGCCTCCGGCGGACAGCTTTTCCAAAACCAGGACGGAAAGCCCCGCCCGGGCAGCGTACAGTGCCGCGGTATAGCCCCCGGGACCGCCGCCCACGATCAGCATATCATAGACTTTCATTTTTTGTCCCTTTACCGGCCCAGGGCATCTTGCAGAAACGCGTCGATGGCCGCTTTGGAGCCGGGATTCACCACGGAGGCCGCCCGCTTGCCGTTTTTATAAAGCACCAGCGTGGGGATGACCTCGATTCCCTCGGCATTGGTCAGCTCCATTTCTTCGTCAATATTGATCTTCACTGCAAGGACGCTGTCTTCATTTTCCTCCGCCGCCTTGTCAAAGGCCGCCTGGAGAGCGCGGCAGTGGACACACCAGGGCGCCCAGAAATCCACAAGCAGGGGCTTCTCCCCCGCAAGCATTTGCGAAAACTGTTCTGAATCAACGGAAATAGCAGCCATGATAGATTCTCCTTTACTTTTTATGCATATCGGCTTTGTTCAGCAATCAGATAAATTGGGAATTGGTAGAGGGAAATCAGGGCATCGAACAACATTGTCATTCCGAGCCAGTGCGCACACTGGCGTGGGAATCTCCATCGAATTCCGGGCAGCCTATCGTCATACAGACTGATCTAATGTGCTGTTTTCTGTAATTTATCCACGAGAAGCGGTGCTTCTAACCGGGGGATTGCCACGCCAGTTTGCGAACTGGCTCGCAATGACCGGGAATTCGGCAAATTCCAATTTCCCGAACTGCTGCGATCAGCCGATAAGCACAACCTTTTTCTCAGTATACCCCATCCTTCGGTTTTCTTCCGTGATGGTATCATAAAACAGGTCTGCCTGTCAATAACCAACTGTATTTACCAAAAATTCCACAGATCGATAAATACCTCTCCGGGGCCTCACTTCCCTCTGGCTTTTTTCCCCAGGATGATGTATAATACACAATATATACCACTTACAACACTTTTTTAAAGAAAGGATCCTGCTTATGAAATTGTCCATGTCAGATCTGCGTAACCGTACCGGCTGGGAGGCCGCGGGGGTAAAGCTCCCTGGCTATGACGTTGCCGCCGCCCGGGCCGAAGCCGCCAAAAACCCCACCTGGGTGCACTTCGGCGCGGGGAACCTGTTCCGGGCTTTTCCCGCCAACCTGCAGCAGGGACTGCTGGAACAAGGCGCGGTCAAAGGCGGCGTGTTTGTTGCCGAAACCTTTGACTATGAAATCGTGGACGCGGCCTATACCCCCTTTGACAATCTGAGCCTGCTGGTCAATCTCATGCCCGACGGTGCCACGGAGAAGACCGTCATTGGCTCCGTGGCAGGAGCCCTCCGGGCGGACAACGTTTATCCTGAGGACTACGCCCGGCTGAAGGAAATTTTCCGCAGCCCCTCCCTGCAGATGATCAGCTTTACCATCACCGAAAAGGGCTATGCACTGACGGATATGCGCGGTGAATTCACAAAGCTTGCCCAGGCGGACTTTGCCGCAGGCCCCGATGGCTGCATCAGCGCCATGGGTAAGGTGGCGGCTCTGCTGCTGGAGCGGTACAATGCCGGCGCAGCACCCCTGGCTGTTGTCAGCATGGACAACTGCTCCCACAACGGCGAAAAGCTGCGCGCCGGTGTTGTGACCATGGCACAGCAGTGGTGTGACCGCGGGTTTGTTCCCCAGGGCTACATGGACTGGCTGACGGATGAGGAAAGAGTCTCCTTCCCCTGGTCCATGATCGACAAGATCACCCCCCGGCCCGCCCCCTCTGTCGTGGAGGAACTGACCAAGGCCGGAATCGAGGGCATGGATGTCATTATCACCGGGAAGAAGACCTATACCGCCGGATTTGTAAACTCCGAAAAGCCCCAGTATCTGGTCATTGAAGACCGGTTCCCCAACGGGCGGCCCCCGCTGGAAAAGGTGGGCGTGTACATGACCGACCGGGACACGGTGAACAATACTGAGCGGATGAAGGTCACCACCTGTCTCAATCCCCTGCACACTGCCCTGGCTGTCTACGGCTGCCTGCTGGGTTATCCCTCCATCGCCGCAGAGATGCAGGATCCGGAGCTGAAAGCCCTGGTGGAAAAAATCGGCTATCAGGAGGGCATGCCCGTGGTGGTAGACCCCGGTATCCTGAACCCCAGCGACTTCATCCACGAGGTCATTGACTGCCGGTTCCCCAACCCCTTTATGCCCGACACCCCCCAGCGGATCGCCACGGACACCAGCCAGAAGATCCCCGTCCGGTTCGGCGAGACCATCAAGTCCTATGTCCAGCGAGAAGACCTGGATGTGACGAAGCTTGTCTACATCCCCCTGGCAATCGCGGGATGGCTTCGCTACCTGCTGGGCGTGGATGATGCCGGTGCGCCTATGGCCTGCAGCCCCGATCCCATGCTGGAAAGCCTCCAGGCTCAGCTTGCCGGTGTCCGGCTGGGCGAGCCTGAGAGCGCGGAGGGCAAGCTGGACAGGATCCTCTCCAACACCGTAATCTTCGGCTCCGATCTCATGGCCCTGGGCCTGGGCGGACGAATCACCGGTATGTTTCGTGAGCTGCTGGCAGGCCCCGGCGCGGTTCGGGCCACCCTGAAAAAATATCTGGACTGAGGAAAGGGCTATGAAAATCGTCGTTTTGGACGGTTATACGGAAAATCCCGGTGACCTGAGCTGGGACGGCCTCCGTGCCTTGGGGGAGCTGACCGTCTATGACCGCACCCGCCCGGAGGAAGCTGCTTCCCGGATTCAGGACGCGGAAATCATCGTAACCAATAAGGTCCCCATCACCCGGGCGCTGTTAGAGCAGTGCCCCGGCATCTGCTATGTGTCGGTGCTGGCCACGGGCTACAACGTGGTGGACCTGAAAGCGACGGCGGAGCGGGGCATCCCCGTTTCCAATGTCCCCGCCTACAGCACCGCCGCCGTGGGACAGTTCACCATAGGCATGCTGCTGGAAATCTGCTGCCAGATCGGCTTCCATGACGGGAGCGTGCATGACGGCGACTGGGCATCCTGCCCGGACTTCAGCTACTGGAAGACCCCCCTCATTGAGCTGGCGGGAAAGACCATGGGCATCATCGGCTTTGGGCGCATCGGCCGTCAGACCGGCGCTATTGCCAAGGCCATGGGCATGCGCGTGTTGGCAACCGGAAGCCGTCCCTGTGACGAGGGAAACGCGATTGCCGAATATGTGGATCTGGACACCGTGCTCCGTCAGTCCGATGTCATTTCCCTGCACTGCCCCCTGTTTCCCGAAACCACGGGAATCATCAACAAAGATTCCATCGCAAAGATGAAGGACGGTGTCATCATCCTGAATATGGCAAGAGGCCCCTTGATCGTGGAAGAAGACCTTGCCCAGGCCCTGAACAGCGGCAAGGTCTACGCCGCCGGCATGGATGTAGTCAGCCAGGAGCCCATCCGCGCCGACAACCCCCTGCTCACCGCCAAAAACTGCTTCCTGACTCCCCACATTGCCTGGGCCTCCCGGGAGTGCCGCCAGCGGATCATGGAGATTACCGAGCAGAATATCCGCTCCTTCCTGGACGGCAATGTCCAGAACCGGGTGAATTAAACCGCATCCATTGGAAAGCAAAAAAACAACCCAAAAATCCCGCTTACCTGTCGTAAGCGGGATTTTTGCAGCCGGAAATTCTGTGTGTCCGGTGGCAGCGCTTTCCGGAGCCCGTATCTGTCTTTAGGAACCTCTGATGAAATCGGCAAGAGCTGACGGCAGAAGATTTTGCTCCAGCCGAAAGTTTGGAAAGCGGAGGAATACTGTATGTATTTCCCGCTTTTCAAACTGCACGGATGGGGCAAAAGATTCGTCGATCAGCCGCAGACGATTTATTCAGAGGTTCCTTTATTTCCGGGTTTTCGTGGAATCTCTGGGGATAATATTGGAAGTTGTGATGTATGTCTGAATCTGCATATTGGGGTGGCGAATCATGTCCACCAGAAATTTGGCTGCCTGCGCGCCCATATCCCGAACATTGATGTCCACCACTGTAAGCTGGGGCTCAATGATCTGAGAGAAGGGGTAATCGTCAAATGCCATGACACCAATGTCCTCCGGAATTTTGATTCCTTTTTTATGGAGCGCGTCCACGCATCCCAAAGCGATATAGTTGTTGGCACAAATGATCGCGTCAGGCAGCGGCTTCTGGTCCAGCAGCTTGGCGGTCATCTGGAAGCCGTCCGCCCTGGTGGAATCGCCCAGCCAGATGTACTGGTCATCCAGCTGGAATCCTGCATTTGACAGCCCCTGCTTCACACCCTGCAGACGGTGGGCAGAACCCAGATCATAATACTTGCCGCCAATAAAAGCGATCCTGCGGTAACCCAGGGACATAAGGTACGCCGCCGCCACCGTTCCGGAATAGATATTATTGTTATCAATCCAGCAGACCTGGCTGTCAAAGTTCGGCATACCCAGCACAATGTGGGGAAATCCCAGTTTTGTTAGCACTGCGGACAGCGGATGGGACATGACACCCACATGGATGGCAATGGCATCCGCGCTGCGCCGGGAGATGATTTCCTCCGCCAGTCCGCAGGCAGAGGTTTCGTCCGTCCCCTGCAAGATCAGACGGTAGCCTCTTTTGCCCAGGGCCTCTTCCAACCCGGCAACAATTTCAAACATATGGGGGTTCCGGAAAGCCACTTTTTCCGACATGTCCGCCAGCAGTACCACGGTGTGGTTTGCGCCGCTGGCAAAGTTCTGCGCGTTGGCACTGGGGTAGTAATTCATGTCATGCATAATCTGCCGCACATGCTCCGCCGTTTTTTCGGAGATGCTGTAGTGTCCATTCAGCACTTTGGAAACGGTGGAAATGGAAACACCGGCAGCTTCTGCCACATCCTTTATGGTCACGCCCATGGAATTCACCGCCTTATTTGTAGTTTACTGCATATCGGCCTTATCCGGAAAACAGGTAAATTGGAATTTTTCGAATTCCCGGTCATTGCGAGCCCGACTTCCCGGTCATTGCGAACCAGTGACCGACGTCACTGGTGTGGCAATCTCCCGGATAGAAGCACAATTTCTCGTGGATGAATTCCGGGAAACGGTAGAATAGAACGACCTGTATGACGCTGAGCAGCCTGAAATTCGATGGAGATTCCCACACCAGCGTGCGCGCTGGTTCGGAATGACACGTTCTGACGATGCGGCAAATTCCAATTTACCGAATTGTTGAATTAACTTATCTGTAATACAGTATAGCACAATTTCCCCCGGCCCGAAAGAGCCGGGGAAAACTTTCAGAAAGCAGCCTTACGTCCCGGGGCCGGTAAACACCGCGAATCCCCCGGCGGACAAAGTACCGCCCCGCAGGCCCTCGGACCAGTAGAGTTCACCCGCAGCGGAGGGAAGCGCCGCTTTGGGGCCACCCCGGTTGATGCAGACCGTCACGGCTTCCCCGGCATAGACCCTGCGGAATACAATCAGTCCGCTGTCCGGCTCTGCCTGGAGCATCCGGAAGCTGCCCCGCCGCAGAGGAGCCAGCGCGTGGCGCATAGCAATGGCCTTTTGGAAGAAATCCAGCAGCCCCCCGCTGCCGCCATCCCAAGCCATGGGCTGCCGGTATTCTTCCTCCCGGACCCCCTGCAAACCCAGCTCGTCGCCGTAGAACACCGTTGGCATCCCCACAAAAGACATTATGAAAAGAACAGCCAGTTTGTATCTGGAAATATCTCCGCCGCAGACAGACAAAAACCGGCTCACATCATGGCTGTCCAACAGATTGAGCTGGGCTGGGACAGTCTGTACCTTGTAGCGCATGAGCATATTGGTGATGCGCCCGGCGAAGTCCGCCGCATCGATAGATTGCTCCCCGAAAAACAGACCGCAGTGCTTGCGGAAATCGTAGTTCATGGAGGAATCAAACATATCTCCCTGAAGCCAGTGGCCCGCGCTCTCCCAGACCTCTCCAATCAGCAGAGTATCGGGGTTCACTTCCTTGACGGTCTTCCGAAAAGCCCGCCAGAAGCCGTCGTCCACCTCGCTGGCAACGTCCAGCCGCCAGCCGTCAATGCCGAACGTTTCCACCCAGTAGCGTCCAACCGTGCAGAAGTAGTCCCGCACCTCCGGGTTCGCGGTATTGAGCTTGGGCATCATCCGTTCGTAAGCGAAGCAGGCATAGGTGGGATAGATTTCGGGGTTTTCAGGCCGCTCCACCGGGAACTCCAGATGGTAGAACCAGTCCCGGTAACGGGAAGCTTCCTGATTGCGAACCACATCATCAAAGGCGAAGAAATACCAGCCGCAGTGGTTGAACACCCCGTCGATGATGACCCGGATGCCGTTTTCGTGGAGGGTATCCACCATCTCCCGGAAAGCTTCATCGCCGCCGAAGCATGGATCCACATGGAAATAGTCGATTAGATCATATTTGTGATACTCCCCGGCTGCGAAAATGGGGTTTATGTAGACGCAGTTGATGCCCAGATTCTTCAGATAATCCACATTTTCCGCAATGCCCCGGAGAGTTCCGCCCAACCTGCCTTTGACGGTCTGACCATTGTAGTTCATTTCGGTGGGTTCCAGAGAAATATAGTTATGAGAGGTGGCGAAGCTGTCCGGGAAAATGTTATAGACCACCGCGTCATATACCCAATCAGGCACCCTGGCAATATCCGCCCGGTGGTTAAACGGAAGCTTAAAATACTGGGAGCGATCGTCCACCAGATGATCGGTAAAAACATCGCCGTAGTACAGCTTCCTTTTCTCTCCGTCGTCCAGCTCAAAATAGTAGTAAACCCGGTTAAATGGACTGTCCACTATGGCCTGCCAGTAATCATGCTGCAGATCGCTGGCTGCTAATTCCATAGGAACCGGTGTAAAGAGGATGGGGGTCACACGGCAGGCGGTATCGCCGTAATAAAGGGTCACTTTCTTCAAATCCCGCCTTGCAGAGCGCATACGGTAGACAATTCTTCTTTCGTCCAGTCCGTGGCAGTACTCCGACACGGGAATATGCAAAACCGCGTCCAGCTTCATCCCTTGACACCTCCCGCAGTCAGACCGGAAGTCATATACTTCTGGCACAGGAAGAAAATGATCAGCACCGGGATGGAGACCGTAATGGAGGCGGCGGCGAATACCGGCCAGGAACCCGTCATTTCTGTTGCCTGCAGGGAGTTGAGGCCCGCAGCCAGGGTATACTTGCTTTCCCCGGTCATAAAGGTGGTCGCGTAAATATACTCGTTCCAGACATAGATGAGCACCTGCAGGGCGGTGGTGATAATGCTGGGCTTTGCCAGAGGCAGAACGATCTTCCAAACCACCTGAATATCGCTGGCGCCGTCCATTCTGGCAGCTTCCTCGATCTCCGTGGGGATGGTATCGAAGTAACCCTTGGTGTTCCACAGGCTGAACACCGCCATGGTCCCGGTATAGACCAGAATCAGACCAACCCGGTGGTTGATCAGTCCCATAGGCCGCAGCAGGCGGTAAATCGCGAACATGGAAAGAATCGCCGGGAAGGAGTTCAGCAGAACCAGACATTTGAGGATCATTTTCCGTCCGGGGAACCGCCGCCGGGAGAAGCAGTAGGCCGCGGGTACGGCAAACAGCAGCGACAGAAACACCGTCACCACTGCCAGAAACACCGTGTTTTGGAACCATGTAAGGATATTCTCGCCGAAGAGAACTTCCTTATAGTTTCTCAGCGTAAAGTCATGGGGAATAAAGGAAAAGTCGGAGCTCAGCAGACTGTTCTGGCCGTTCAGGGATACGCTGACCGCATACAGAATGGGAATCAGGGTTACGAAACAGAGAACAATGAAGAAGATATTCAGCGCGGTTAAGCCTATACCCTCCCGGATTCTTTTTTTCATCATCTGTCCCCCTCCTCCCGCATCTGATACCGGGCGGAAAATACCAGCAGCAGAATGAAAATGATCATGGAAATGGCAGAGCTGTAACCATAGTTGTTGGTGATAAACGCGTTTTCGTAGGCGTAGGTCAAAATCGTGTGGAATCCGGAGCCTGTCTTTGCTCCCGCCTGCTGGGTCAGCAGGTAAACCACGTCAAACTGCTTGAAGGTGGTAAAGACGGTGATAATGACTGCGGGAGCGATGATTGGGGTGATGGCCGGAATGGTAATGTACCGGGTGCGCTCCAGCCATGTGGCACCGTCCAGAACGGCACTTTCAAAGTAGCTCCGGTCGATGGACTGCATGGCACCGTCCATAATCATAATCATGAACGGCAGCGCCAGCCACAGGTTTACCACCGTACAGCAAAGAAAGGCGGACACATCGGAGGAAAGCCACCGTACCGCTTCGTGCCCCAGCTTTTCCATCCACTGATTCAGAAGACCGAACTGGGTGTTAAACATGCCGGTTTTCCAGAGCAGAATGGACACATACCCGGGCATGGCCCAGGGAAACATCAAAAGCGTCTTGTAGAGCCTGCGCAGCTTCACCTTCCGGACATTCAGCAGGCTCACCAGCGTGAATGCAATCACAAGCTGGAAGATCATGTTTACCACAGTCCACAGGGTCGTAGCCAGCAGCGCCGACAGAAAGCCGGAGTCAAACACAAACAGAGCCCGAAAGTAGTTATCAAGTCCGATGATGGTAAAGTCGAACCAGTGATACACATTCATGTTGGTCAGACTGATGTAAGCAGTATAGAGAATTGGAAATACCACCATCAGGGCAATGAGGATCAGGGACGGGCCGGACCAGGCATAGGAAATCAGCGTATCTTTCCTGCGGTTTTTCATAGTCGGTGCCTCCAAATTACTTCATAGCGCCGATTAACTGATTTGCCTGTGCCAGGGCGGCAGTAAAGCTTTCGTCAATGTCCTTTCCGGACAGATTCACATCCGTCAGAAGATTTCCCACTACCGTCCACATCACATCCATTTCCGGGATGTTGGGCATGGGAACCGCAATCTCGGCGGTGGTGCGCATGGACTGTACCAGTTCATCGTTTGCGACGCGCTCGTCCTCATAGCTCAGAGCGTTGGCAGGCGCGCAGCCGCTGGCCAGCGCCAGTTCGATGCCAATGGCAGAATCGGTCAGGGCGGAAAGGAGCTTCCTGACCGCGTCGGTCTTCGCTTCCGCGGCAAATTTCAGGACGTGGATGCCCTGCACACCGGAATACGGTGCCAGAGCTTTACCGGTGGCATCCACGGCGGGCATGGGGGCAAACCCCAGATCAATCTGGGCGGCTCTCGCGGAGGGAACCATCCAGGGTCCGCCGATGGTAGCGTCTGCCTTGCCCTCCAGGAATAGTGTGTTCACGGTATTGTACTCCGTCTCACCGGGCATCAGCGCAACGAATCGGGCGTGGTAATTGAGGGCATCCCTGACCGCCTGGGAGTCCGGGAACGGAACGCCGGAATCGTCAATAATGGAACCGCCGAAGCCGTGAATCCATGCGGCGGAATAATAGGCGGTACTGTGCTGTTCCACAAAACCGAAACGCCCCCGGCCTGTATTATTTTCCATGTAGGTAAGCAGCGCATCGGTAGTTGCGGGCACTTCCTCGTCCTGCATATAGCGGCGGTTGTACATGAAAAGCAGCGTCTCAAAGTATAACGGAAGCTGATACAGGGTGTCCTTATAGGTCGCCGCGTCAAGCGTCATTGGCAGGAAGTTTACCAAAGCACCCTCTTCCAGCAACGGCTCTATGGGCGCGAGAATGCCCATTTCCGCGAATACTCCGATCTTGTCATGGGCAAAGATGAAAAGATCCGGGGCTGCGCTGGGGTCATTGCCCACCAGCTTCAGGGAATCCGTGAGACTGGTCTTCTTTTCAAAAGCAATCTGAAGCTCCGGAACAGCAGCCGCAAGATAATCTTCCAGCGCCGCGACAACAGCGTCTTCCTTGTCGTGCCAGATCACAAGCTTGCTGGCTTCAGCGGGATCCAAAGCTTTTTCACCGCAGGCTGTCAGGCACAGTAGCAGGCAGACGCACAGGAAAGCAGAAAGTAACCGTTTCATAGGGGCCTCCTTTTGCGGGAAGCGGGCACACGGTAACCGTGTACCCGCTTGACAGACAATTTGTTCCTACCCAAGTATACGAGTATATATTACTTCTTTTTCTTCTTGAGGGCAACTGCCGCACCGCCGATCACTGCCGCTGCCGCCACAACGCCGACGATTACGCCGGTATTGCTGCCGCCTTTTTCCGCAGGCTGCTCCGTCAGCGCTTCCGTTGCGGGTGCTTCGGTCACAGGCGCTTCCGTTTCCTCAGGAACCGCGGGAGCCGCAGGCTCCTCGTAAGTAACAGCAGCATTCTCCGGATCCGTGACAACGATCCAGATGTCCTTTCCGGCCTCCACCGACAGATCGGTGGTCTGGACGCTGCCCGCGTTTCCGTTGATGATCACGGAGTTGATCCAGCCGGGAACCTGGATGGTGTACCAGTCGCCGTCCAGGGTCAACGCTTCGCCGGGCCAGGCGGTGAAGGCGTTGGTACCGTCGGGGGCGGACCAGGCCCAGCAGCAGGGATCTGCCCAGTCGGCGGGAACCTGGGCATGGACCGTGATGTCCTCCAAAGCCTTGTTGGGGTCCTCATAGCTCAGGTCGTAGGTCAGATCCTCGTAAACCGTGAGCCACAGTTCCTTGCCCTCCACGGAAATATCCGCGGTCTGAACGGTGCCCTCATTGCCGTTTACGATCAGGGAGTTGATCCAGGTGGGCGCCTTGCCGGTGAACCAGCCATCCTCTCCCTCAGTCATGGCCTGACCGGGCCAGCTTTCAAAGGCGTTGATGCCGTCGGGGGCGGACCAGGCCCACATATTCACGGTCTTCCAGGACAGGGGTACATAGGCGTGAACCACGAACTTCTCCACATACGCGGGAATCTCGCCCCGAAGCTGGGCCTCGTAGGAAATGGCAGCGGTCTTATCCTCCGCGACGGTGATCCAGACCTCTTTACCGGCTTCCACGACAATGCCGTCGGTCTGCACCCCGGCGTCGGTGCCCTGGTTGGCGTTGACGATGATGTTCTGAACAAAACCAGGTACATAGACGTAGTACCAGCCCTCGGCCAGAGCCTCCATCTCTTCACCGGGCCAGGCAGCGAAAGCGTTGGTACCGTCATCCGCCCAGGCCCAAACGTGAGGCGCGTCCCACCCCTCCGGAACCTTGACCACAACGGGAACCATTTCCGCATCTTCAGCCGCGAAGGCCGTCAAAGACAAACAAGATACCATAAGCATGACAGCAATGAGTGCAGCGATTGTCTTTTTCATAGATTTTCCCTCCTGTTTTTTATCGCTGAGCCCAATATACCATCCGTATTTTGCACCGTCAACGAAAGATTGCGAAAGTAATTTCCTTAGTTTAAAGGTGTTATTTACTAATAATTGATACGGCATTTTGGTGATATTAACCACGTTTACCAGAATTTATTTGACCATATCTCTTCCGACCATTCTTGCCCGCCACCCATATATAGGAAAGCAGTTTCGCAATTCGTGCAGTGCTTCCCTAGCTTCCTTTACAGAAAAGCAAAACCCAAATAAGGTTATCGGTTTTCGTAAGCTGATAACCTTATACTAATATTTCCGATGTGTCTTCCGCAAATCGGAGTCAATACCACAGGCTGCCTTTCTGCAGTAAAATGGGCATGCTGCAAAATGGTCTGCAGCACGCCCAATAGTTAACTATTATTCTGGAATGACACCCGCGCCAACAGGGCAATTTCATCTGCTGTAAAGGGATTTCACTGTGGGTGCTGCGTTTTGCAACACCCACAGTCAGTATCAGACCCGGGCGGCAGGGCTTACAGGAACGATGACCTTTGCGGGGCACTTTTCAGCGCACTTGCCGCAGCCGACACACTTGGCGGGGTCAATGGAAGCAAGATTATTCTGGACCGCAATGGCGCCCTCCGGGCACTGCTTTGCGCAGATGCCGCAGCCCAGGCACCCGGCGGAGCAAACCTTCTTCACAGCCGGGCCCCGCTCATGGCTGGAGCAGCGGACCGCGTTGGCTTTCTCCACGGGAAACAGGGTGATAAGATTCTTCGGGCAGGCCGCCGCGCACAGGCCGCAGCCCAGGCACCGGTTCTGCAGGACCACTGCCACGCCGTCTCTTACCTGGATGGCATCATGGGGACAGGCCGCCGCGCAGGAGCCGAAGCCCAGGCAGCCGCTGGAGCAGGCTCTTGCCGGTACACCGGAAAGGGCCGCGGTCCGGCAGTCCCGGACACCCACATAGGTAAAGGTCTCGGGAGACTTTTCACAGCTGCCGGAGCAGCGGACAAAAGCCACCCGGCGGGATGCCGCCTCAGCCTCCACACCCATCACCTTGCCAATAGCCTTGACAGCATCGCCGGAGCACACCGGGCAGGAGTTTACAGCAGTCTGTCCCTTGACGATGGCAGCCGCCATGGCGTCGCAGCCGGCAAAGCCGCAGGCACCGCAGTTGTTGCCGGGAAGCAGGGACCGAACCTCAGCTTCCCGCTGGTCAACCTCCACATGGAATTTCTTTCCTGCCGCCACCAGGGCAATGCCGATGACGAAGCCGATCACTGCCACAACGGCAGTGGCAATCAAAACCGCACTCATACCGCTTCCTCCTTTACAGGATGCCGCTGAAGCCCATAAACGCAATGGACATCAGCGCGGCGCTGAGAAGCACCATAGGCGCTCCCCGGAAAGGCTTCGGAATGGCTTCCTCGTCAATGCGGCTGCGGATGCCCGCCAGCAGGACAATGGCAATGGTAAAGCCCACCGCCGTACCGAACCCGGCTGTCACGCTCTGAATAAAGTTCAGGCCGTCCTGCACGTTGGTCAGGGCCACGCCCAGCACCGCGCAGTTGGTGGTGATAAGGGGCAGGTAGATGCCCAGGGCATTGTAAATGGCGGGAGAGGTTTTCTTGATGAACATCTCCACCACCTGCACCAGCGCCGCAATCACCAGGATAAAGACGATGGTTTTTAAGTAGGTAAGCTCCAGCGGCACAAGTACATACGTGTACAGCAGGCTTGCAACAGCCGAGGACAGGGTGATTACGAAAATCACCGCGCAGCCCAGGCTCAGGGAGGCCTTCATCTGCTTGGAGACCCCAAGGAAGGAGCAGATCCCCAAAAACTGGATCAGCACCACGTTATTGACCAGGGCCGTAGAAATAATAATCAGGATCAGAGAGGTCTGACTGCTCATTTTGCCGCCTCCTCTTTCTTATCCGGGCAGGGGCTGCCGCAGGCGGCGCAATGGCCGTCGCAGCCGCCTTCCACCAGCTTGTCGGAACGATTTTTGATATGGCAGGCATTCATAATGGCGACCAGGAACGCCAGGATCAGGAACGCGCCGGGAGCTTTTACAAAGATGCCCACAGGCTCCAGCATTCCATTCAGGGTCACATCCATCCCAAAAACGGTGCCGCTGCCCAGCAGCTCCCGCAGCGCGCCGATCACAACCAGCGCTGCGGTGAAACCCAGGCCCATGCCCAGTCCGTCAAGCAGGGACATTAACGGCGGGTTTTTGGAGGCGTAGGCCTCCGCCCGGCCCAGGATAATGCAGTTTACAACGATCAGAGGGATGTAGATGCCCAGGGCGTTATAGAGCACCGGTACAAAAGCCTCCATCAGCAGCTCCACCACCGTAACCAGGGAGGCCACAATGACGATATAGGCCGGGAGCCGCACCTGGTCGGGAATGATCTTACGCACCAAGGAGATCACGAAATTGGACATAATGAGGACAGCCATGGTGGATACGCCCATACCCAGCGCGTTCATGGCGGAGGTAGTCACGGCCAATGTCGGACACATGCCCAGCATGAGCACCAGGGTGGGATTTTCCCGGATAACACCGTTATAGATCCGTTCTGCCCAGGGTTTCATATCACATACCTCCCTTCTTATAGGTGCGGAAGAAGTCCAGTGCGGCATTGATCGCGTTTACCACCGCTCTGGAGGATTTTGTCGCGCCGGATACACCATCGATTTCCGTGGAAGATCCCGTCATGACGGTCACGCTTTTCGCAGTGTCGGAAGATGTCGTTGCCCCGGTTGCGGCATCGGCGGTTCCCGTTGCTCCGCTGGCAGCGTCGGCGGTTCCCGTTGCCCCGCTGGCGGTGTCGGCAGTTCCTGTCGCCCCGCTGGCAGTGTCGGCAGTTCCCGTCGCTTCGCTTGCGCCGTCAATTACCAAACCGCTTCCGCTCAGGTCAAACCGGTCGGTTTTGACCCCCACAAACTGGTCCTTAAAGGCAGGCTCGCCGCAGAGGCTGCCCATGCCCGGGGTCTCATTCAGCTCCGTAAAGGCAATGCCGGTGACGGTCCCATCGGCGGAAATTCCAACAGAGAGGGTAATATCGCCCTCCACGCCGTCGCCGCTGGTGACGCTTACCACATAGCCTACGATCTGGTCTCCGGCGGTGCCTACCACAACTTCATTAATGTAGGCCTTTCCGAAGCCTGTACCGTACACCCCGCCGTCCAGTGCCTCCACCGCGGCGGAAAGATCATCGTCATAATCAAATCTGTCAGCCCCGGGGCAGACCTCCTGATAGGAAGCAAGGCTTGCCGCCTGCTGCTGTCTGGCAATGGGCTCCTTGGTCACGGCATACACACCGCTCAGGCAGATGCCCGCAATCAGGGTAATGACGCCCAGGATAACCGCCTCCTTCGGAAGGACGATACCCTTCTTCTTTCCCTCCTGGGCACCACTGCGCAGGCCATAGGGCCGGGGAATGCAGTATTCGTCAATAATCGGCACCACCAGGTTCGCGGTAATGATTGCGTAGCTTACCGAGTCCGTAGCACTGCCGAACACCCGGAAGATACCGCTGAGGATGCCGATGATGCAGCCGTAAACCACATGTCCAAAGGCGTTGGTAGGGCTGGTCACCGGGTCGGTAGCCATAAACACAGCGCCCATTACGATGCCGCCGCTGCACAGGTGGGCAAACAAGTAGGCAGGGTCAAAGCCATGACCTCCGAACAGGCCCACAAAAAGGGTGAAAGAGGCCAGCACAGACACAGGAATATGGAGCGTAATGCCGCCCACCAGCCACAGGTAGATTCCGCCGATCAGCATGCCCGCCACGGAGCCGCCGATCACATCATTGGAAAAGCCCCAAAACGCCTGCATAATATCCACAGGACGTCCGGCAGCCAGGTCGGCAAGGGGCGTGGCACAGGAGACACCGTCCACGGTGTACCGGGTCATGACGCTGCCAAAGGAGATCAGCAGGAAGCACCGTGCCGCAAGGGCCGGGTTCATGAAGTTTTTCCCCAGACCGCCGAACAGGCACTTCACCACAAGAATGGCAAATACGCCGCCCAGGAAGGGGACATACAGCGGCACACTGGCCGGCAGGCACAGTGCCAGCAGCAGGCCCGTCACCGCGGCGCTGCCGTCTGTTACCGTGGTAGGCTTCCTGGTAACAAGGCAGAAGATGGCTTCCGTTGCCACAGAGGAAAGCATACACACAGCAATGACCAGAAACGCGTGGAAGCCGTTGACCCACACACCCACCACGGCGGCGGGCAGCAGGGACAGAAGGACTTCCAGCATGACCTTTCCGGTGGTCAGCCGGTTGCGGAGGTGGGGGCTGGCGGACATATGGGGCTTTGCCGCCGTCCGGACGGCGTCTTTCTGCGTTGTCTGATTCATTTTGCCGCCTCCTTCCGCTTGATGGCCATGATTTCCGCCTTAGTCTGCTTGAAGGTCTGCATCAGGGGGCGTTTTGCCGGACAGACAAAGGTGCAGCACCCGCAGGCAATGCAGTCAAGGCCGTAGAGCTTCTTTTCATAGCGGGCGTAGTCATGCTTTTTCGCGGCATCGGCCATCATCTGAGGTACCAGTCCCAGGGGGCAGACCTGGCTGCACCGGCCGCAGCGGATACAGGCCGTCTGCTTTTCCTGGGCTGCCGCCACAGCATCCCGGCGCAGGACCGTCAGGGCGTTATTGTTCTTACAGATACCGGCACTGAGTCCCGGCATGGAAATACCCATCATGGGGCCGCCGCACAGCAGCTTCTCGGGAGCGTCTCCATCCGCAAAGCCGCCTGCCGCCTCCAAGGCTTTCACAAAGGGGGTGCCGGTCTTTACGATCAGGTTGCAGGGAGATTTCACGCCGTCGCCGGATACCGTAAAGGTCCGCTCGGTGACGGGCTCGTTGAAGCACACCGCCCGGTAGATGTTCCGGACCGTGCCCACGTTTTCCACAATGCAGCCCACATCCGCAGGGAGCATCCCGGGCTTCAGATACCGCCCGGTAAGGGCGCTGATAATGGAGCGCTCGCCACCCTGGGGGTACTTGGTAGCCACAACCTGGACCCGCACCCGTTCCTTACCCGCGCAGGCCGCCGACACGGCGGCAATGGCCTCGGGCTTGTTTTCCTCAATGACGATGATGCCCTGAGCATTGGGCAGCAGCCGCAGCATCAGCTCCATACCGGCGACGATCTCGTCTGCCTTGGTGCGCATGAGCTGGTCATCACAGGTTATGTAAGGCTCGCACTCGGCGCCGTTTGCCATCAGAAACTCGACAGCATCGGGATTTTTGGGTGCCAGCTTCACGTGGGTGGGAAAGCCCGCGCCGCCGGCGCCGATGATGCCGGCATCCCGAATCTTCGCCAGAATCTCCTGGGGTGTCAGGGCAGTGCAGTCGGCGGGAACGCCCACGCCCTCCGCCTTTTCATACAGGCCGTCGTTTTCCACCACGATGCAGGGAACGTTGATGCCGAACACATCGGGCCGGTTTTCCAGGGCCTTCACCCTGCCGGAGACAGAGCAGAAGATATGGGCGGACACAAAGCCGTCAGCCTCCGCGATTCTTTGACCGGCAAGAACCCGGTCTCCCTTGGCAACAACGGGCTTCGCGGGCTTACCGATGTGCTGGCTCAGAGGATAGATGAGCTCATCTCCCGGAGGGCAGTCCCGGAAAGGAATGTCCCGGGCCAGTTCCTTCCCCTCGGGCGGGTAAACGCCGCCCTTAAATGTCAGTTTTTTCATAGCGTTCCCTCTTTCACGTAAACCGCTGCCGTTGTGCCGGGCAGCAGTTTTTTCACAGATCTCAGGAATATTGCCCTCCCGCCCATTTTCTGTCGCTGAACAGAGTGGATTCGGGAAAACAGGCTTTTCCCCGGTTTCAAATAAATATCCGTTTATATGATAGTACGCCTCCCCCCTTTTGTCAACGGGATTATACCGGACTCTTCATGGATAATACCACCTATTTTTGTGCGTTTTACCATATACTCCCCGGAAAAGGCTAAATCCCGCCGCCCGGGGATTGCATTCGGCAAGCGGCTGGGCTATAATAGGCCGGAATCGGTTTCCGTTTTTTGTAGAAGAAACACGGAAGCTGCAGCGGTCGGTCGGACCGGCCCTGCCGCCCGACGGTCAGATACTCCCTTTATACCGCCGGGTTCCGAAAACCCACAGAAGAAAGGTGAAGAAAATGGACAGAGCTTTTTATACGGGAAACCGGGAAAAGCTGGCGTCTCAGCTGAAACCGGGTACGCTGGCCCTGTTTTTCTCCGGAGAGGAAATCCGGAAAACCAACGACGAATACTATCCCTTTTTCGCGGACCGGAGTTTTGTGTACCTGACGGGAATCGAACAGAAGCAAAGCGTTCTGGTTATTATGAAAGACGGCAGCCGGGTAACGGAGCGTCTGTATCTTCTGCCCGGGGATCTCATGGCGGAGCGCTGGACAGGCCGCCGTTTGAAGCCCGCAGAGGCCGAAGCTATCTCCGGCGTGGCAGACATACGAAGCACGGATTCTTTCCTGCGGGAGCTTCACGCTTTGGCCGTAAGCGGGAAATTCGGCTTCCTTGCTCTGGATCTGTACCGTGTCAGCCCGGAGGATATTGAACGCCCCGCCCACCGTCTGCACGCTCTTGCCGCCCGGGAGTGGCCCTATCTTGCCATCCAGAATGCCAACACCATTCTGCGTTCCCTGCGCACCGTCAAGCAGCCCTGCGAGATTGCGGCCCTGCGCCGGGCAGAGCGGATCACGGGAGAGGGCATCCTTGCCATGATGAAAGCCTCCCAGCCTGGTATGTACGAGTATCAGTATAAGGCGGAGTTTGACCGGGTACTGGGTCAGTATGGCCCCAAGGGTCCGGGCTTTCCCTCCATCATTTCCGCCGGACGGAACAATTTCTGCATCCACTATTATTCTTATACCGGTCAGGCCATGGACGGCGATATGGTTCTCAACGATGTGGGCGCCCAGTGGGACAACCTGATCACCGATGTATCCCGGGGCTGGCCCTGCAACGGCCGCTTCTCCGACCGCCAGAAGCTGCTGTACCAGTGCGCGCTGGCTACCTCCAACCACATGTTCTCCATCCTGAAGCCGGGCTTTGCCATGGAGGAGGTGGACGCCGAGATCCGCCGCTACAATGCCCAGCAGCTGAAAGACGCGGGCGTTCTGAAAGATACCGCCGATATTGGCAGGCTTATGTGGCACGGCGGCGCTCACCATATTGGCTTTGATGTTCACGATGTGGTGGAGCGTCCGGAGAAGGTCGCCCCGGGCATGGTGTTCTGCATCGATGTGGGCATCTACCACGAGGATTGGGGCATCGGCTTCCGGCTGGAGGACAACTGCCTCATTACGGAAACCGGCTGTGAAAACCTGTCCGCCGCCATCCCCAGAACCATCGAAGATATTGAAGCCGTCATGGCAAAAAGGTAAGGCCTATGGAACGCGTGATTATGTGGATCATGGCGGCGGGGGCCGTGGTGGGCGGCATGGACCGCATCTTCGGCAACCGCCTGAAGCTGGGAGAGCGGTTTGAGCAGGGCTTAATACTGATGGGCCCCACGGCGCTTTCCATGGTGGGAATCCTGTGCCTGGCCCCCCTGCTGTCCGGGGTGCTGGAACGCTGTGTCGCCCCGGCCTGCCGCGCACTGGGAATGGATCCCGGCATTTTCGGCGGCATTCTTGCCATTGACATGGGCGGCTACCAGCTTGCCCGGGATCTTTCTTTGGACGCCCGGGTGGGACGCTATGCCGGGATCCTGGTGGCCGCGACCCTGGGCTGTACCGTATCCTTTACCATCCCTGTTGGCATGGGTATGCTGGAAAAGGACCACCGTCCGGACTTTGCCAGAGGAATCCTCTTCGGTCTCATTGCCATGCCCCCCGCCCTCCTATTGGGCGGCCTCATGACGGGTCTGAGTCTTCCGGAAACCTGCCTCAACAGCCTGCCGGTGCTGGTGCTGTCCGGGCTGCTGCTTCTGTGTATCCTGAAGTTTACCGACGCCGCCATACGGGGTTTCGGTGTCTTTGCCAGAATCATCCAGATCCTCACCACTCTGGGTCTTGTGCTGGGAGCGGTACAGTACATGACCGGGTTGTCGCTTCTGCCCGGTCTTACTCCCATCGAGGACGGGATGGCTGTCGCCGCCTCCATCGGCATCGTCATGCTGGGAAGCCTTCCCGTGGCGGAGCTTCTGCGCCGCTGCCTGGAAAAGCCCCTGGGTTGGGCCGCCCGGCACACAGGCATGAACAGTGCCAGCGTGACGGGACTGCTCGTCGGTATGGTGAGCGTCGTTCCCGCCATTGTGCTGGTCCGGGATATGGACCGACGGGGACGGGTCGTCAACGCTGCATTCCTGGTCTGCGGTGCCTCGGGCCTTGCGGCCCATCTGGGCTTCACCGCCGGGGTGGAGGAAAACATGATTCTTCCCATGCTGGCTTCCAAGCTCCTGGGCGGATTTCTCGGCGTTATATTGGCGCTTCTCGGCACCCGGGGCATGTATGCCGCCGGTGAAGTCGGAAATAGTGCCTCAAAAACACGCTTACCGGGTTAAGTCTGGAAAGCGACAAATTGGAATTTGGCGGTTTCGTTGAATGGAACGCGGGCGGATGCCGTACACC
>CAMCCS010000011.1 GCA_945873295.1 uncultured Clostridia bacterium | reverse complement strand
TCCTTGCCCATTCCATGCACGCCTACTCCACCATGGGTGCGGATGTGAACATCGCGAAGGCGAAATTCGTCTGGGCGAAGATTCGGAAAATGCAGGTTATGGATATCAAGCGCTCCCAGCTGTTTCAGAGCTGCCGGGGCAAATATTTTGCCAAGACGGAGGAACTGTTTCCCATTCTGGAGCTGCTGGAAGAGTACGGCTATCTCAAAATCACCCAGCCGGAATACAATGGAACCGGCAGACCGCCGGATGTGCATATTCTCGTGAATCCCACTGCTTGACTTTACTGCATTTATTGCATTTGTTGCAGATAAGAGACCATCAACAGAAACAGAAGGAGAAACCAGAATGAAGAAATACACAGGACAGGAGTGGGAACTGTTCCGCAATCAGGCAGGGCGCATCCAGTTCAACTCCATCTGCCGGAGCTGCGAACGCCGCTGCAAGCAGACCTTCCAGGCAGAGATTGTCTGCTGCAGGCGGTACGAAAGCCGGAAAAGGCATCAGGAACAGTCCGAAATGTGAGGATATTTCCAAAGACTTATCTAAACAGAAAAATGCTATGCCAAACCGCAGGAGAATTACACCGCATCGCGCTGGTGCGAAGCGTGTATTCATTCTGCGGTTTTGTGCAATTTTGCATTGTTCCGAAGACTCGATATCAAAACCGTATAACCGATATTGGCAGTTTCGATGCTGATATCACAAGACAGAAATCAGAGGTATGATTATGAATGTGAAGAATGAAATCAAGAGTATCATTGTCCGTTCGGGCATGACCATGCAGCAGGTGGTGGGGCTGCTATCCGAGGAATACGGCTGGAGCAACAGCATTTCCAACTTCTCCAACAAACTGAGCCGCGGCTCCCTGCGCTACCGGGAGGCAATCCAGCTGGCAGAGGTGCTGGGGTATGACCTCATCTGGCAGAAACGGAGGGACCGATAATGGAGAACACACGATATTGCAATACAGAATCTGAGAGAGAGGAAACCATTGCCCTTGAGTAATACCAAAGAAGTACAGGCCATGCAGCTGCCGATTCAAAAGCTGCGCCCCTTTGAAAACCACCCCTTCCAGGTGAAGGACGATGATGAAATGAATCAGCTGGTGTGGAGCGTCCTGACACAGGGCGTTCTGACCCCGCTGGTTGTTCGTCCTCTGGAAAATGATGAATATGAAGTGATCTCCGGGCATCGGAGACTGCACGCGTGCCAAAAGGCAGGAATCAAAACGGTTCCTGCCTTAATTTATGCCCTTGACCGGGATGCTGCTGCCATCGCACTGGTGGACAGCAATCTCCACAGGGAGAAGATATTGCCCAGCGAAAGAGCGTTTGCTTACAAGATGAAAGCAGAAGCGTTGAATCATCAGGGACAGCGCACGGACCTAACTTCGGCGCAAGTTGCACCGAAGTTAGCAACGGAGCAAATTGCAGACAGTGTCGGTATAAGCAAGGATACTGTTAAGCGTTTTATCCGCCTGACAGAATTGATCCCTCAGATTCTCAGCATGGTGGATGCTGGAAAAATTGCCCTGACCCCGGCAGTAGAGCTGTCCTATCTGACCCAACAGGAGCAGCAGGATTTGCTGGAAACCATGGAGAGTGAGGACTGCACCCCGTCCCTGTCCCAAGCCGTCCATCTGAAAAAGCTGAGCCAGTCCGGGGAACTGAATATGGATAAGATTTTTGAAATTCTCCGGGAACCCAAGGCCAACCAGCAGGAAAAGATCAGTTTCCGGGTAGAGGATTTGCGGAAATATTTCCCCAAAACCTACAGTATTGCCCGGATTCAGGAGCGGATTTTGAAGCTGCTGGAGGCGGACTGCCGTAAGCGGCAGCGAGCGCAGGAACGGTGAGGTGCGGCATGATGAAAAAGAATACGCATAGGGTGTTACGAGGTGAGCGGGCATGAATGAGGTACAGCAGGATATTATGTGCGTCTTATTGCAGACGCTTTTGGATAAGGAACTGATTACGCAGGATATTCACGACAAATCCCGGAACAAAATCCTCGGCACATTGGACTTGCCGGACTTTTTCTGCGATACTGAAGCACGAAAGGAGGATGCACATGGATGTGAGAAGAATCCGTGCTGAGCTGCGGGCGGGGAGGTCAATTTACGATCTGCCCCTCCGGGTAACCTTCTACGCCCGGGTGTCTACAGATCAGGACGAACAGATTAACAGTCTGGAAAATCAGGTGCAGTATTACACGGAGCTGATTCAAAGCAAGCCAAACTGGCGCTTTGTGCCGGGGTACATCGACGAGGGCATTTCCGGCGGCACCACAAAGAAAAGGGATGACTTCAACCGCATGATTCGGGACGCGAAAGCCGGGATGTTTGACTTCATCATCACCAAAGAAATCTCCCGGTTTTCCCGCTCCACGCTGGACAGCATCAAATACACACAAGAATTGTTGGAGAACAATGTAGGTGTGCTGTTCCAAAATGATAATATCAATACCCTGGATACGGACAGCGAGTTCCGGCTGGTCATTATGGCGGGTGTTGCTCAGGATGAAATTCGCAAGCTCTCCGAACGGCTGAAATTCGGTTTCCGGCAGGCCATCAAAAACGGTCATGTGCTGGGCAACGATAAGCTCTACGGCTACGACAAAAAGGATTGTATTCTGACCACAAATCCGGAGGAAGCGGAGATTATCCGCATTATTTTCGACCTCTATGCCAATCAGAAGCTGGGCACCCGGAGCATTTCCAAGAAGCTGACGGAGATGGGCTACACCAGCCGGGAGGGGAACGCCTTCAACACCTTGACCATTCGTCACATTTTGGAAAATCCCAAATACAAGGGCTGGTACTGCGGTAATAAGACATCCAGTCTTGACTACCGTACAAAGAAGAAAGCCTTCCTGGATGAAAGTGAGTGGGTCATGTACCCAGATCCGTCCATTCCTGCCATTGTCCCGGAAGAGTTATGGAACCGGGCGAATGCCCTGTACAAGAAAAGGAGAGAAGAAACCATGAGTCACAGCAGCGGCGTGAGCTTCCAAAATCGGTATCCCTACAGCGCAAAGATCATCTGTGAGGAGCACAACACCACCTTCCACCGACAGGTGCTGGAAAATAAAAAGGGGAAGCAGGAGGTCTGGCAGTGCAAGGTATACCGCAGCCACGGGCGCTCCGGCTGTTCTGCCCCCCAGATTCGTAGTAGTGAGGTGGATGCAATTCTCACGGAAATCTTCAAGGAACTGATGAAGGATAAGCAGGCCATCATCGATTCCCTGGTGAAGGTGATTACCAGCGTTCCTAAGGAAGTAGATTACGACAGGCTCCGCAGCCGGGTGCAGGAGGAAATGGACGAGATTGAGAAAAAGAAGGATCGTCTGCTGGATTTGAGCATAGCCGGGGCGCTGGATGCACCCGAGTTCAAAAAGCGAAACGATGCCTTGAATGTCCGGCTTCGAGAGTGTGAAAGCCAGCTTTCCGCCATCCGGCAGGAAGAAGCGCGGGCAGTCGATAATAAGCTGAATGAAGCCGAAATCCGGCGGGTTCTCGACCGGGAATTGAGCTTCGAGGGGGAGCCAAACTCGGCACTTCTTACAACAATTTTGGAGAAAATTGTTGTGAAAAAGGGGAGCACCAAGGAGGAAATCCATCTGGACATTTATCTGAAGTTGGGGCAGCAATATGAGGCGATTTACTCGCCTCAGAACCTACCCACGAGTATTAACCGTCTAAAAAGTACTACACCCAGACCGCCGATCAGGAGGACCTGATCTCCATCGGCACCATCGGTCTGATGAAAGGAATTGCCACCTTTGACCCCAGCAAAGGCTCCCGGCTGGCAACCTACGCCGCCCGGTGCATTGAAAATGCTATCCTATCACCGATGCGTTCATCGAGGGGAAGTCGGAAATCAGAACTCCCCAAAGCCCCAAATGGCGGGTGATTGCCAAGATTTCCGACAGAATGTACGTCATCTGTGCCACCTTGGACGGTCATGTGAGGTTCGCACCCTTATATATCCATAGTGTCAAATTGTGCGCCCCACACAAGATTCTGGAAGCCACCATGATGAATCAGACTTACCACTCTTATGAAGAAATCACCGCCATCCCGGACAGGCTCCGCTGGCTCAGACACAGCAAAGGACTCATGCAGCGGGAAGCAGCCCAGATCGCCGGTGTCAGCCGCAGCGTGTATATCGAAATCGAGCGTGGCATCACAAGACGCCTGCCGGGGTGTCTGATTCTGAACTTGTCCCAGTTCTACGGGGTTCCGGTTTCCGACTTCCTGGATGAGTATAACCGGTTCCTTTTTGATGGACAAGCCAAACGTATCAAGGACTACCGTAAGAAGTTGGGCATGGGACGAAAGCCCTTTTGCCGACATACCGGCGTTCCCCTGTCCAGCCTGCGCGGCTGGGAGGACGAGAAGAAAGAGGTCAGCTTCAAGTGCTGGGAGCGGTACTTCAAAGGGAAGGCATAAAATCAGCAGGTGGCGCAGTCACGCCACCTGCGAACAGTTTACAGGTTTTCTTTCCAGTTGCTGCGTCCATAGAGAATTCTGCGAACTTCCATGGTATTGCCGATTACGACATAGAAAATGGTATAATTTTTTACAGGGATCTGATAATACGGATATTTTCGGTCATGGGTAGACTGAAATTTCTCAAAGCTCTCTGCAAAGGGCAGTCTTTGCTGGATCGCCTTTTCCACCGCATCAACAAAGCCGAGTGCCGCGATTTCATTTTGGAGGACATTTGTGATATAGTCCACAATCTCGTTCAGGTCTTCCTCAAACAGAGGGAGAAAACGAAGTTCGTATTCCTTAGCCATGGATACGGCTCCTGACTCTGGAGAATACCTCATCCGCTGTGTAGCGTTCGGTTGTTGCGTCAGCGAAACGATCCGCTTCGTCCAGCTTTTGCTCCACAACGGGCGTACTCAAAGTCACCGGCGCACTGATTTCAAAGGGAATCTTCCGATCTCGCAATGCCCGCTTCGCATAGATGGTAAAGAATGTGGTCAGATTCATACCCATTTCTTCCACCATCTCGTCCAGTTCCTTCTTCATAGCATCATCAAATCGAAGGGTTACAGTTGTCATAGTATTTCATCTCCTTTGACTCTATTATATGCAATTATCATTCAAAATGCAACTATTTGAATGATATTTAATGAATATGTCATCTTTCAAGGGACAGCCTCACAAAAGTAATGAGACTGCCGCTTATTCGCGCGTTCTATTTCAATGTCATCTCAAACAGTTCTTCTGCAACTTCTTCGCTTTCCAGACGCAAACGGTTGTCCGCGGCATCACCACCATGAACTGGATTCACCTGGATTCTCGTTGCATTTATGCAGAAACTATGGTATGATAATCATGAAAGAAGGTGATCACATGAGTGATATTGCAACTTTGGGAAATGAAGGCGGATTCAGTGTTTTTTCCTATGGAAATCGGGTCATTCGGTTTAAGGCACCCTATTCCCTGGAACGCTACACCTCCGTGAAAGAGTGGGACAATGGATACCTTGTGGTCATGGCAAAATATAGCCACAATCCACAGCCGGAAGAAGAATATATAGATTTGCTGCCGATTTTGAATGGACTGTATATCAATGGACAGGAGTTTTTGAAACCAATCAAGGGAGTCATGGTTGTCAATTGTTGATATTGGGCAGATTATGACGAGGGGGAATACGAAATGCCAGAAATTTGCAGATTTTATGGAATTATCATCAAAATGTTCTTCAAGCCTAAGGAGCATGAACCGAGCCATCTTCATGCGCTTTATGGGGAGCATGTAGGCATCTTTGACTTAAAAACGATGAAGATGACAGAGGGAGATTTGCCGAAAAAAGCGCAGGAACTTGTGCACGAATGGATGGAATTGAATCAGGATAAACTCCTGGATATGTGGGCAAGTCAACGGTTGGAGAAACTTCCGCCGCTGTAATGGAGGTGTTTTTATGATTCCCAGAATCAAGAGCGTGGAACCGGAACCTAATTATTGCTTGTGCGTTTTGTTCGATGATGGGAAAAAGGTCAGATATAATGTGTTGGATGATATTCAGACAATCGACAGTTATCGTGACCTTATAACGGTTTATGGTTTGTTTGAACAGGTGCAATTGGATCAGAGCCGGACTTGTGTTTTCTGGTCTGACGGAATTGACCTTCCAAGTGATACGGTCTATGAGTATGGCGAACCTGTAAGCTAAATCATATTTTATGAAAAAATCAATGGGCAGTCTCAGAAGGGTTGAGACTGCCCCTTATTTGTGCGTTCTATTTCAATGTCATGCCGAGCAGTTCTTCTGCCACCTCTTGGCTTTCCAGACGCATGATATTGTCCTCCACATCATCCCGGGAAAGCAGATTCATGCTGCCATACCAGACGATCCTTTCATCGATCACAGCAAAATGCTGGCAGCTGTCCTGAACCAAGTGTATTTCACATCCAGCTGTCCGCAGGCTTTCCTGTAAACCTAGGCGATGTTCATCCTTTCCGTAGCGGTAAACATCCGGGTGCCAGGTAATGACCGTAACCTTCAAGCCATTTTCCTGCCCGGGCTGCAAAAGTGCAATCAGTCCCTCCACTCGTTTTCGACTCAGGGTAGGGCTGGAGATCACCACGCTTTTCACTGCTTCCCGAATGTCCTGTTCAAAGACAGAGCGGTAGTTGTCGGAATCAAAGATTGCATTGGCAGTCTGTTTTTCCGGGGCATCTGATGTATGGAGCGAATAGCCGATACGTTTATAGGTTCTCAGACGCTTGGCGTACATCTTGTCAAATACTGGAATATGGGTATCCACGTAGTCGAAAATATACACATTCTTCTTTCCAGGATATTCCCGGTGCAGTCGTCCGGCGTATTGCTCCACGACACCCTTCCAGGAGACAGGGGTTGCCAAAAACAAAGTATCCAACCTGGGATAGTCGAAGCCCTCTCCAATGAGCTGACCAGTTGCGACCAGGAACATGGATTCGTCCGACCGTACCTGTGCCATGGCTTTCATCGTTGCTTCCCGGTCTTTCTTTGGCATATCCCCTGTGAGCAGGAAGGGCTTTTGCGCAAATGGTTTCAATATTTCGTAAAGTGCTGCCGCCTGATCCGTAAAGCGTGTCAGGATCAGCGGCGTTCTACCCTCGCTCAACGCTTTCTGCACATCCGCTGCAATCAGGTTGTTGCGGCTTTTATTTTTTCGCAGATGATCATAGGCTTCCGTTACATGGATTTTCTCTTTGTAGTAAGGGAGAACTGTTCTGGTGAATCTGGGGATGATATAATGCCCGATCCCCTGCTCAGATGCTTTCTCTTTTGCGGAGTATTGAAAACGAACCAGGCCCAATAGCATCTCATTGATTTTCTCCAGACCATCCCCACGGAAGGGCGTGGCGGTCACACCATAGACATAACGGGCGTGAACTTCCTGCAATACGGAACGCAGTGTTTCCGAAGCACTGTGATGGCATTCATCCACCAGCACCATACCGTATTCCCGGAGCCGGGGGTGGAATTCGCCCTTTTTGCATAGGGAACCCGCCATGGCAATGTCCACAATGCCGGTAGATGTGTCTTTGGGACCGTGGATGATACCAACAACACTCTTTCTGTGCTTCTTTCTGCCGGTTTTTGTTTCATATACCGGTAATTCTTCCTGGAATTCCAGAAACCGATCCAATGCCTTTTGCCATTGTTCGATCAACGCTGAAGATTCCAGCAAAATGAGCGTACTGACCTTTCGTTCTGCAATCAAGCGGCTGCAAACAACGGTCTTTCCAAATGCTGTGGCAGCGCTGAGAATTCCACAGTCGTATTTCAGAATAGCGCGGACAGCTTCTTTCTGGTTATCCCGCAATTCACCTTGAAAACGAACATCCAGCGTCTTGCCGACTGCTCGTTTGTCCTCAGTCTGTATCGGGATTTCCGCTTCCTTGCATCGTTCCAACAATTCATCCCAGAGACCTCTGGGAATGCAGAGGAAGTCTCCGTCATCTTCGCCCAGATATAAGAACCGGGAATTTGAAAAATTAGACAAGCCCAGCGCTTGATTGCGATAGAACATGGGATTTTGAATGGCGGCCATCCGGCGAATCTGGTTTTGCAGTCGGGGCTTCAGGTTGGCCGTTTCAATGTAAATTCGGTTTGCAAGTGTCAGGCGCAGTTGTCCGTCTGCATCTTCTTTGTGGAATTTCCTGGTACGCTCCCAGGGCTTTGTTTCTTCCGGCAGGAAGGAATTCTGTGAAGACTCCGCTACATTCCATTTATTGATACAGCCATCGATCGTCTCTGCGGATAATCTCTGCGTTGCAAACAAAGCACCCCATTGATCTGCAAAGGGTTCCCAACACGCATCCACAAAGGCACTATTGCCGTTCTTCAACGCCTGCCCCTGTAATGGGAGCGCAATCAGATAGCCCAGTTCCCCATCCCCGATGCTCGTTTGAGCAGGAAGCATTCGGTCATAAAACCGGAATGATTTCAGATTCACCGTTTCTGCGCCTTTTCCCAACAGCGCCATTCCAAACCGTCGAATCAGTCCGGCTTCCATGGAGCGTTCAAAGAATATCCACAGATGTCCGCCACGGCCAGACCGGGAACGCTCCACCAGGCAGGGAATACCATTCGTGGTGCACACCTGACGCAACGCATCCACTTCTTCCATCCAGCTGTTATCTGTGTTTCCAAAGTCCAGTGCTTCGGCTCCCTTTTCATGATTGTCAAAATCAAACACCAGAAACCGACAGGTTCCATCCGGAAACAGAGGGTAAATGCCGATCACATCGGAACCATCCGGCTTTTCTCCCCGCAGATGGGCCATAATCTGCTCTGCTTCCAGCTTTCTCCATTTCCGATTCGCACAGTCCCCACATTTGACTTTCTTTCCGGCTTTCTTTGGGCACAGTCCGTCCTTCCACAGGTTTTCACATTGCGGGTAATAACCAGTCTTTCCTGTGGATTTGTTGACACTGCGCTTGCTGTAAACATCTGTCCGACCCCAGAAGTAGGAATAAAACCGACGGGCAAGCTGCCTGGTGATTTCCATAGGGATTATTGCTTGGTGAAATGTATATGGAATCCCTGCTTCATCCAAAAGACGCTTTAGGTAGGCGTTTTCCGATTGAAGCTGCTCTACTTGGGCAGACAGCCTTTTTAGTTCGTCCTCCATAAACGTTCCTCCTGCTAGATTGTACACTTCTTTCTTGCCAGTAAAGAATTTAGAGAGATTTTGACGGTCAACATTGTACTTCTATTATCAATACATATTGGAATTGTAGCACAGAATTATCGCAATGTCTAACGAATTACATTTCTGGAAAAAAGAAAGAAGGCAGCAAAGGAAGCATTGTCCCGATCAGAAAAACGACAAGTTATACTTGAAATTATAATAATTTGAAGTATAATAACTACAAGAAGGTGAGGTGTAGTATATGAAGTGCTTTGTTGACAGAGAGCAGGAGATGAATACCCTGAAAAGTGAATATCAGCGGGACGGCAGTGCCTTGGTTGTGCTGTACGGACGGCGCAGAGTTGGAAAGACGACTTTGATCTCCGAGTTCATCAAGGATAAGAAGGCATTATTCTTCCTTGCCAGCGAGGAATCGGAATCACAGAACCGACTGGCCTTTCAGGTTAAGTGTGCTGAGTTCCTGAACAGTGATCTGCTAAAAAATGTGGAGGTCAAAAGCTGGGATGTTCTGTTCAAAGCCATCATGGATGCGCCTTTTGATTCCAAGCCTGTGATTGTTTTGGATGAGTTTCAGAATTTGGGAAAGGCCAATCTTGCGTTCCCGTCTATCTTCCAGCGGATTTGGGAAGAGAATCTGAAGGACAAGTCTGTTATGGTGATTCTCTGTGGATCGCTGATTTCCATGATGCAATCTCAGACCCTCGCTTATGGAAGTCCTCTGTATGGCAGACGGACAGCCCAGATTCGGCTGAAGCAGATTCCCTTTGGTTACTACCACGAGTTCTTCCCGGATGGAAGCCGTAAAGAGCTGATTGAAATGTATGCCATCACAGGCGGCGTGCCAAAGTATATTGAGCTGTTCTCTCAGAGCAGGGATATTTACAGCGCCATTGAGAGCTGCGTTTTGAATCGCTCCGGCTATCTTTACGATGAACCTCACTTCCTGCTCCAGCAGGAGGTCAGCGAAGTTGGCAGCTACTTCTCCATCATCAAGGCCATCGCTGCGGGCAACACGAAGCTCTCTGCCATTGCCGGTGTTCTGGAGGTCAAGTCTACCAGTCTCACCAAGTACCTGAAAACCCTGATCGACCTGGACATTCTGGAACGGGAAGTGCCGGTGACGGAGGAGAATCCCGAGAAAAGCAAGAAGGGCCTGTACAAGATCAAGGACAACTATCTGCGGTTCTGGTTTGCTTTCGTCTATCCAAATATGAGCTTTATCGAGAGCGGACACAGCCGGATTGTCATGGACAAGATCCGTAAGGGCCTTGTGCGCAGCCACATCGCTTTTGTTTACGAAGATGTGTGCAAAGAGCGGATGTGGGAGATGAACGCGGAAGGCGTGTGGCCGTTCTACTTCTCCAAGCTGGGGCGGTACTGGGATGCCAAAGAGGAAATTGACATTGCCGCCATTGACCCGGAAGGGAAGAATCTGATTCTGGGTGAGTGCAAATACTGGCAGGAGCCGGTGGGGATCAGTGTCCTGCGGGATTTGGAAGCCAAGGCAAAAGCCGTAGCCTGGGAGAGAAATGAGCGGAGGGTTTGGTATGTGCTATTCAGTGCATCTGGATTTACTGAGGAATTGAAATTAGAGGCAGAAATCAGAACAGACTTGCAGCTGTGTGAAGGATAGAAAATATCGGATAACGCCACCGTTGCCAGCGAGGCAAAAAACGAATCCCGAAGATACCTTGAGTATGAGATTGATTTTTAAATCTCAGAAACGCATAAAAAACGAGCAGGGAACGGGTCAAGCCCGTTCCCTGCTCTCCTTTTTCTTGGTCTCGATGACCGCATCCAGTAATTCCAGCTTCTGGCTGGTGGGGCAGTTCAGAGATTTCAGCCTCTGGTTCACGGCTGTCGCATGGACATCGGATACCCGGCGTGCCAGTTCCTCTTTTCCTGCTTCGGTCTTCGGATAGTACACGATCACATGGATCGGAGCTATTTTTCGGATAGCGGTCACCTCCTTCATTCATAATTCTTCGCACATGTACCGGGTATAACTGCCGATCAATCCTATTCCGTGCCAGAATCGGATATGCATCTGCGCTTACCAAAGGCTAACAATAAAAACTTATCGGGATCTTCCCTCTGCCAGAGAGGGGATATCGCGGGATGGAGCTTTCTTCTCCTTATTGAGTTCCTGTTCCTGCGTATAGCAACGGGATCGATCCTGATCTCGCAGCCTCCATAACTCCGCAGGAGGCAGATACTTTTTGGGCTCCCGATCTTCTCCCTGAGCTTCCAAGCTGAGATGACTGACACGCTCTGGACAGTTGTTCCGTTCATATGCCCGGTTTACGATATCGGACCAACCTTCCCGCAGTTCTTGAAGCCGTTCTTTTCGATTGTTTTCCCGATCCTTATTCCCATAAAATCCATCTGACTCAACTCTACGGAAGGGAACAACGAAGTGAACGTGAGGATTGCGTTGTTCCGGATCGTTTTTCCCCCTGTTATGTATGGATGCGATAACGCAAAGCCCGTAGGGAAGAAAAAACTCTTGCGCATACTCCTCAACGATTCGGATTTTTTCCTGCATGGACAATTCATTAGGAAGAGAGGCGGTGTAGCACATTGCCGTTTGGGAATTCGTGCGGTGCTCATGGCCTTCAATCTCGTCGCACAAGTGCTGAAGGTCATAATACTCCGCAGGGGACCCGTCTGGCAGAAAGATACGGTAGTCGAGGATGTCGCTACGGCCCCGATCATAGGTCTCTTCAAAATATGGGTCATGGAGCCGCAAGCCGGTAATGTAATTGAGCCGCTTCGCCACCGAACGTCTTGTGGGTTTCCGATTGCCACGGCTGATAGCATACGCTTCGAAGTGATAATTTGCCATGTGCTACCTCCTGCCTTCTAAACGAGATGGGATAGTATAACAACAGTCTTGTGCTGTTGCATAAAACAGGCGGTAAAAAACTGGATGAATTTTACAAACTTTTCCGCCGGAGCGCATAGGGCATTGACAGGCGGGCCTGGGCTTGATATTATGTTGTCATAACAAGACGGAAGAAAGGGCATGGGGGTTATGAAAGCTGCACCGAGATACTCTCAGATCATCAGCTATTATCAGTCCCTGATCGAATCCGGCAAGCTGACGGAAGGTGAAAAAATACCCACAGAGGAAGCGATTGGGGAGCTGTTCGGTGTCAGCCGCATTACCGTCCGTCAGGCGCTGGACGGTCTGGCTCAGGGCGGATATATCTACAAGATTCAGGGCAAAGGCAGTTTTGTCTCCGCGAAAAAGGCAGGAATGCAGCTGAATCATCTGGTGGGCTTCAGCGATGAAATGCGAAGCATTGGCATGACCCCCTCAACCGTGCTGATTGACCAGTGTCTGGAAGCGCCCAGCGAAGCGGTGGCCGCCGCTCTCGGGCTGGACGCTTCCCAGAAGGTATACCTGATTTCCAGAGTCCGCTGCGCCGATGACATACCCATGGCCGTGGAGAAGGTCTGTATGCCCTTCAGCCGGTTTGCCGGCATCGAGACTCAGGATCTGAGTCAATCGCTGTATGCCATGCTCAAGCAGCGGTACGGCTGCGAGCCCGCCAAGGCAAGTCAGAGCATTCAGGCCGGTCTGGCGAATTCCTCCGATGCCAAGCTGCTGCAGATCAAGGTGGGGGCGCCGGTGCTGCGAATCACCCGTACCGCCTTTGACAGCAACAATGTGCCTTTTGAGTATACGGAGTCCGTGTACCGGGGCGACAAATACGTTTTCAATGTGACGCTGGAAAAATAAACGATCTGATCTTTGCGGTCCGGTTTTTCCGCAAAAACCGGACTCGCAAAAAAATTTGTCATAAAACATCATGACAACATAACAACTTGACGAATTGTATGACTTTTGGAAGGGAGCGGAGAATGAAGATGATCCGGACGGGAACGAAACCGAAAAAACGCTTTTTGACGCTGAAGCGCCGGGAAGCCTGCCTTGGCTGGCTGTTTGTATCTCCGGCGCTGATCGGCTTCAGTATTTTCACCTTCGGCTCGATTCTGTATTCCTTCTATCTTTCCCTGACGGAGTACAATCTGCTGAGCCCGCCTAAATTTGTGGGGCTGGAGAACTACATCCGCGCCTTCACCAAGGACCGGTATTTCTACCAGTATTTCGGCAACACCTTTTACTTTGTGGTGCTGCTGGTTCCGGTGGTGCTGGTGGTGTCGCTGATGCTGGCCATCCTGATTAACAAAAAGGTGGGGCGGATCAACAACGCCTACCGGGTGGCCCTGTTTCTGCCCAGCATTACATCCACGGTGGCGGTGAGCATGGTCTGGATGTGGATTTTCAACCCGGACATGGGACTGCTGAACAACTTTCTCATGGCCATTGGCTGGAATGACCCGCCCATGTGGCTGGGCGACCCCATGTGGAGCAAGCCGGCGCTGGTGATCATGCGGGTGTGGCAGATGAGCGGCTATTACATGATCATGTTCCTTGCCGGACTGCAGACCATCCCGGAAAACCTGTATGAGGCGGCCCAGATGGACGGCGCCAGTCCGGTGCAGCGCTTCTTCCGCATCACCCTCCCCATGCTCTCCAACACCACCTTCATCGTTATGATCCTGCTGGTGATTGAAGCGTTCAATATGTTCGAATCCATCTTCATTATGACGGAAGGCGGCCCCCTGGGCTCCACCAGCACCATCATGTACTACATCTACGAGCAGGCGTTCCGCAGCTACAACATGGGCTATGCCTCCGCTCTGGCGTGGGTCTTCTTTGCGCTGATCATGGTGGTAACCCTGATCCAGTACCGCTTCCGGAACGAACAGGGAGGTGAATGACATGAAACGAAATCTCCTGAGTGTCACTGCCCGGAAACGGCTGGGGCAGGTGGTGTATCACACCTTTATGATCCTGCTGTCGCTGATTATGATCTACCCCTTTGTGTGGTCGGTGCTTTCCTCCTTCAAGTCCTCCGGTCAGCTCTACGGAGGCTCTCCGCTGGATCTGCTGCCGAAACCGGCTACGCTGGACAACTACAAACGGCTGTTTGAGGTACTTCCCTTCGGCAAGTTCATCACCAATTCCATTTTCCTGTCCGTTGCCATGCCCATGTGTATGATCGCAGTGGCGTCGCTGACTGCCTACGCCCTTACCCGGCTGGAATTTAAGGGAAGAAATCTGCTGTTCATGGCCTTTGTGGCCACCATGATGGTGCCCAGCCATGTAACCCTGATCCCCAATTACAAAATTGTGGTGGATGCCAAGCTGGCCAATACCTATACCGCCCTGTTTCTGACCAGCATGTTCACCGGCACCAACGCCTTCAATATTTTCTTCTTCCGGCAGTATTTCCTCAGCATTCCCAAGGATCTGGAGAACGCGGCCATTGTGGACGGCTGCTCCCGGCTGGGGGTGTTCTTCCGGGTGGTGCTGCCCAATGCCAAGCCCGCCATCGCCACCACGGCCATTCTCTCCTTCCGCAGCATCTGGAACGCCTTCCTCTGGCCCATGATCGTGATCAACGATTATGACAAGCTGACCCTGACGGTGGGACTGAAATACCTGAAGGAATGGGAGCCCAACTGGGCGGTGCTGCTGGCCGGTGCGTCCATCAGCATCGTGCCCATTGTGATCGTGTTCCTGCTGTTCCAGAAGCACTTCATGTCCTCGGCCATGAACTCCGGCTTCGGCGGAAAATAAATCTCGGAATGAACGGTTCTCGGACCGTACATATCATATGACAAAATGGAGGATTCAAAATGAAAAAGCTCATGCGTAATGCTCTTGCTGTGCTGCTGGCGCTGACATTCCTGCTGTCCATGGCTGCCTGCGGCGCAAAGACACCCGCCCCGGAAACTACTGAAGCGCCTCCTGCCACGGAGGCCACACAGAAGCCCACAGAAGCCACCACGCCTCCCCCTGCCGACCCGGTGACCCTGAAGGTGTACACCTGGTGGGACATCACCAAGTTCGAGCACCTGCAGAAGATGAAGTCCGACTTTGAGGATGCCAATCCCGACATCAAGCTGGAGTTCGTCACCATCCCCAGCAAGTACGCCGATACCATGATTACCAAGCTGGCCGCCGGTGAAATTCCCGACGTGATGATGCTTGCCATGGATCAGGTTCCCCGTTATGCCCTCAATGGTATGCTCCTGCCGCTGGACGATCTGGCCAGCCAGGAATACAAGGATTCCCTGTACCCCGTGGTCACCGAGGCTCTGACCGTCAACGGCGTGATGTATGCCGCCGCCCGGGACATCACCCCCAAGGTCATGTACCTGAACACCAAGATGTTTGAGGATGCCGGCATCGAGATCCCCTCCGACGACTGGACCATGGAAGAGTTTGTGGACATCGCCAAGCAGCTGACCAAGGGCTCCGGCGCCGATGCCCAGTGGGGCTACTACTGGAAGAACTACACCGACCAGACCTTCGCCATGATCGCTGCTTTCGGCGGCAAACTGTACACTGAGGACGGCAAGGCAAGCGTTCTGTCCACCGATCCCAAGACGCAGGAAGCCGTCCAGTTTATGTACGACCTGTGCAACACCTATAAGGTGTGTCCCACCGCGACCCAGGCCGCCCAGTTCGGCGACAACGAGTTCTCCTCCTTTATGGCAAATAAGGTGGCAATGCAGATTGGCGCGCTGTCCACCGCTTCCACGTTTGATGCCAACGGCGTCGCCTATACCGCGCTGCCCATGCCTTCCGTGAATGGTGTCAGCCAGACCTCCTCCTTCGTCAACACCTGGGTCATTCCCAAGACTGCCAAGAATCCGGAGCTGTCCTGGCGTGTGGTGGAGTTCCTTTCCGGCAAGGAAGGCCAGCAGATTGCTCTGGATATGAACTACGGCCTGCCCGCATCCACTCTGGTGGACACCGCTGCCTTTGAGGCAAAGACTCCCTATAACAAGTATTTTGTGGAAGCGCTGAAAACCGCGGTTCCCTATCCCACCAATCTGAACGGCGCCGCTTTCCAGACCATGTTCCAGAAGGAATGTGAATCCCTGTGGGCGGGCGCAGTCACCCCGGAGGAATTTGCCCAGCGGGTGGACGAACAGGCGGCCGGTATTCTCACGAAGTAAACGGTTTGCCCGACATACTCCGAAATTAGGGCGGCACTCTGCCGCCCTTTTTTGGAAAGGAGGGTCGTATGACAGAAAGACTATTGCCTGACAGCACATATTTGAATAAAATATATAAGATGATGGAGCTGATCGAGCGGCAGGAGCAGCAGGCCATGGATGCCGCCGCGGAAGCCGCCTATCGGTCCATCAAAAACGGCGGACTGCTCCATGTCTTTTCCACCGGCCATTCCCACATGATCGTGGAGGAAATGTTTTACCGCAGCGGCGGCCTGGTTCCCATCAATCCGATCCTTTCCGATGAGCTGATGCTCCACACCGGCGCCATTACCAGCACCCGCATGGAGCGGCAGCCGGGAAAGGCGGAGGAGGTGCTCAGCAAAGCTTCCCTCAGCTCCGGAGATACCATCATCATCTCCTCGAATTCCGGAATCAATGTGGTTCCGGTGGAAGCGGCGCTGTATGCGAAGAAAAAGGGCCTGACTGTAGTCTGTGTAACTTCCCGGCAGATTTCGGAGCAGCTGACGCCCCGGAGTCAGACGGGAAAGCATCTTTGTGATGTGGCGGACATTGTCATTGACAACCATGCGCCCTTTGGTGACGGCGTGTTCACCATTCCGGGGACCCAGCAGGTGACAGGCGGCGCATCCACCTTCGGCAGCCTGTTTATTGCCCAGCGGATTGTACTGAAAATTGAGAATCTGTATCTGCGCAGCGGCGAGATGCCGCCCATCCTGCGCAGCGCCAACATCCCCGGCGGCGATGAGTTTAATGAGAAGGCGGTAGCCCAGTACCGGGACCGGATTCCTGCGCTTTCCTAAAATATGAGGTGTGACAAAGTGTATTTGGTATGTGACGGCGGAGGCACCAAAACCGAATATCTGCTCTTTGACCCGTCGGGACGGGTACATGGCCGCAGCAGAACCGGGGGAACCAATGCAATTTTTGTGAACCCGGAAGCGGCGGCGGAGGCGGTGTGCGGCGGCATTTCCGCCTGCCTGTCTCAAGCAGAGGCAGGAGAATCGGATATGGAAGGAATCTGCCTGTTCATTCCCGGCTTCGGCAAGTCTGTGGATGAGGTGCGGAAGCGCTTTCCCCATACCGCTCTGACGGTGCTTGGAGATGAATACAACGCGTATTACGGCGCCCTTGGCGGGCCGGGAGGAATTGCGGTGCTTTCAGGTACCGGCTCCTTTGCGGTGGGCAGAGATGCCGGGGGGCATTGGATCAAGGCCGGGGGCTGGGGGCCACTATTTGACGACAAGGGCAGCGGCTACCACATGGGTCTGCTGTGTCTGGAAAAAATCACCCGGCGGTTCGACCAGGGCATTTCCCATACGGCATTGCAGCGTTCGGCGCTGAAGCAGCTGGAAATGCCGGACATTCCCTCCCTCCGCCGGGGCGCCTACCGGCCGGACTTCACCCGGGAACGGATCGCCCGGCTGAGCTACGCCGTGGCGGAGGCTGCCGGAGCGGGAGACGCCGACGCCTTGGAGATTTTGGACACGGCTGCCCGGTGCCTTGCGGAGCTAGCCGCCGTGGTGGCGGAGCGCATGGGAACCGACTGCCCGTCGGTGTCTCTGACAGGCGGCGTCAGTCACATGGGCAGCATCCTGACGGACCGGTTTGAAACGGCACTGGGGCAGTGCCTGCCCCGCTGTACTTATCAAAAACCGAAATATGAGCCGGTGGTCGGCGCGGTACTGTATGTAATGTACGAAATCCGGAACTGCGGAACGCTGCCGGAAACCTTTTTGGAAAATTTGGAAAAAGGAATGGAAAAAAGCCATGCTGATGGATGAATTTTTTTCCGCCATGAAGGCGGTGCTGACAAAAGCGGAACAGACCCAGCGGGAATCTATTCTCGCCGCGGCAGAGGAAATTGCAAACCGGCTGGAAAAAGGCGGTGCCTGGCACATTATGGACACCGGGCATATGCTGATGTTTGAAGGCGTGGGCAGAACCGGCGGCATGATGGCTGTCAAGCCCATTAAGATCACCTGCGAAATCCAGAATCCGGTGCGCTACCGTCCATCCCCTGCCCGGGGCATGGTGGGCTATGACGGCATTCCAGGGTTTGCGGACTATGTTCTGGGCAGAGCCAATGTGCTCCCGGAGGACATCATCATGATCGGCTCCGTGTCCGGATATAACTATTTCCCCGTGGATCTGGCGCTGAAGGCCAATGCCATGGGCTGCGCCACCGTTGCCCTGACCTCGGTGGAGTATTCCAGCCATCTGACCAGCAAACACCCCAGTGGGAAACGGCTGTTTGAAGCCTGCACCTACTGCATTGACAACTGCACCAATTACGGGGATACGCTGGTGGACGTTCCGGAGCTGGGGCAGGGAATCTGTCCGGCCAGCGGCGTCAGTGCCAGCTACCTCATGTGGGCATTGCAGAGCACCGTGGTGGAGAAGCTGCTGGCCAAGGGTCTGAAGCCCAGCGTGTACATCTCCAACCATATGCCCGACGCCGCCCGGATCAACGGAGAGGCGCTGGAGCGCTACAACAAGTTCGGATATTGACAGGTGCGCTATGGAACTGAAAACAGAAAAACTATCCCTCCGGTTTGACCCGGAAGCGGGAAACTTCACAGAGCTTCGGAATCGGATTACGGATGAAAACTACATCCGGCAGACGCCCCGGGATCCCCTGGTGGAGCTTTACGGTCTGGTGGATGGGAAGCGGAAGAAGCTGCCGGGACATCTGGCGGATGCGGCGGCGGATGAAAACTGCCTGACGCTGGACTATGACAGCTTTGGCGGGTATCCGGTTTCCATGCGGGTTTTCTGCCGGTGCGAAGATGACCGGATAACCCTTTCGGCGGATATCCGCAATGACAGTGAGATTGATGTGGTGGAGATTCTCATGCCCCATATCGGCGGCATCTATCTGGGCGGCGAAGAAGACGACTATGTTATCTACCCCCACCACGCGGGAGAGAAAACCAGAAATCCGGTGCTGAACTACGGCGTCAACCGGAAGCAATTCTGGCGCGCCTGTAGCGAGCCCTGCGAGGATTTCTACCGCCGGGAGATCAACTACTGCGGTCTGGCGTCCATGAGCTGGATGTACTACTACAACCGGCACAGCGGCCTGTATATCGGCAGCCACGATCCCCGGTTCCCGGTGACAGGCATCATCGCGGAGACCAGCGGAAGCACGGAGCATCCGTGGATGGCGTTTGCGTTCCGGAAGCATTACCGAATCCGTCCGGGTGAGGCGTACAACACCGGCGAATATGTGATCTGCCTTTCCGACCGGGACTGGCACTACGGAGCGAAGATTTATCGGAATTATATTGCCCCCTATCTGGATTTCGACCACAACCCGGCTTTCCTGAAGGACGAGTATGTTCTGAACCAGTGCTATAATTTCAAGCGGACGGGTCACGTGGAGCACACATTCCGGGACATCCCCGCAATGTACGAGGAGGGCGCGGCATGGGGTGCCCGGCATATGTTCATCGCCAGCTGGAACCGCACGGGCTTTGACTCCTTCTATCCCGAGTATTACCCGGATATGGAGCTGGGCAGCGCTATGGAGTTCCGGCGGGGACTGGAATATGTGCGCCGGCACGGCGGTATGTCCACCCTGTACATCAACGCCCGGATCTTCGACCTGAAATCCGACTTCCACAGGCTGGTGGGCGAGAAAATGGCCATCCGCAGGGAAAACGGCGAGATGTACTATGAGACCTACGGCCCGGAGCACTTTACCGTCAACTGCCCATCGGACAAGCTGTGGCGGGAGTATCTGCTGGACACGGCGGAGTTCTGCGTGAAAGCCTACGGCTGCGACGGCATCTATCTGGATCAGCTGGCCTCTGCGGAGCCCTTCGCCTGCTATTGTGAGGAGCACTCCCATGAGAATATCGGGGAATTCAACAACGGCTACCGCTATGTGCTGAAGAATCTGCTGGAGCGGCTGCGGGCATACAACCCCAACGCTTACATCATGACGGAAAACTGCGGCGACATCTACGGCAGCTATACCTGGGGCAATCTCACCTGGAACGGCGCGGAGTACGACGAACACTACAATGTGTTCAAGTACACCTTCCCGGAGTTCACCCAGGTGAACATGGTCAATCCCAGAAGCTGGGCAGAGGAGAGCCAACGGCCAGCGTGGTTCCGCAGGGACCTGCACCGATCTATCTGCCTGGGCAGCGTGTTCTGGATGGGGATTACCTCCCGGCTTCGCCCGGAGGACGGTTGGTATCATACCTACGGCAAAATGGCCGCGGCCTTCCGCGGCTCCCTGCAGCCCATGCTGAAGGATGGGACGTATCTGGACGATCTCTGGCTGGAGGAGGTTCCTGAACTGTGCTATGCTGCTTGCTGGGAGCTCCCGGATGGCCGGAAACTGCTGATCCTTGCCAACGACCAGCCGCAGGATGTGATCTTCCGCGCTCCCGGCTTGAAGGACTGTGATGTCGAACAGGCAGAATCCATGGATGCAGCGATGGGCGAGGCGACGATTACCGGCAAAAATCCTGTGGAAATCATAGTGCCCCAGGGACAACTGGGTTATTTCGTATTTCGATAAAAAATGCCGCTCCGATTACGCGTTCAATCGGAGCGGTTTGCGATTTGGAGGAGAAAATGGAACTGACAGTATTCGGCAATAACGCCACCTGCCCGGAGGCGGACGGCGCCTGTGCCTGCTATCTGGTGGAAGCCGCCGGAAAGAAAATCCTTCTGGATATGGGGAACGGCTCTCTGACGAAGCTCCGAAAGAAAATCGACCTCGCGGAGCTGGACCTGATTGTCATCAGCCATCTGCATTTTGACCATTTTGGCGATCTGTTCTGTGCCAAATATCATCTGGAAACCAGAAAAGCCTACGGTGAGGATATCCCGCCGATCCCGCTGCTGATTCCCGCGCTGCCCCAATGGGCGGAAACGGAGCTTTGCACCAATGATGTATTTGAGGTTCACACAATTACGGACGGCTTCCGGTTTGAAGCAGGGGACGTGAAGCTGGAATTCGTGGAAATGGTGCATCTGATAGAGTCTTACGGTGTCCGTATCACGGCGGAGGGTAAGACGCTGGCATACAGCGGTGACACCGGAATCTGCAAAGGATTGTATACCGTTTCCGCCGGAGCGGATGCCTTTCTTTGCGAGGCAACCTTTGCAGACGGGAAGGCAGAGGAAGGCCACCACCTGAGCGCACAGACAGCGGCAGCAACAGCCCGGGACGCCGGGAATTCCCACCTTTTCCTGACCCATTATCATCCGGATCAATCCCGGATGCTGCTGACAGCAGCAATGCGTTTTTTCCCGGACACAGTGCTCACCCAAATGGAAGAGACATATCACCTTTGAACGGTTTAGGCAGTCCAGCCTCTATTCGTGGGATTCTCTGCAATCCTACCTATACCGGCGTGCTCCGTTCCGGAGACAGCCGTTCCGATGTTTTGCCGGAATTGCAGATCATCTCTCCCCAGCAGTTTGATACCGCGCAGAAAATCCGGGAGGATCGGTCTGACCGTGCAAAGGAGCAGCCTATGGTTCCTCAGAATACCAGAGGACAGTCCTTGCTGGCAGGCAATGTGTTCTGCGGTCACTGTGGTGCAAGGTTGAATCTGACCACCAGCGGGAAATACCGCCGCCTGCGGGATGGTTCCATGGACAAAACGCCCCGAATCCGCTATGTCTGCTACGGCAAGACCAGAAAGCAGACAGAGTGTGACGGCCCCACCGGCTACACAATGCACCTTCTCGACGACATCATTGACAAGATGATTCGGGAAATCTTCCGCAAGATGAAGGGCATTTCCAAGAAGGATTTGATTCAGGCAAGATACGCCAAGGAACTGAATCTTCGGAAATCCCATATGGCGGCGGTAAAGGCCGAGCTGAGCAAAGCTGCGGAAACTCTGAATGTCCTTCGGGCAGAAATCGTCCGCAGCATTCAGGGACAGAGTGCCTTTTCTCAGGATACAATGGTTTCGTCTATGCTTTTTTAATGATCTTATTCAGAAATAAGAAGTGATTCTCTTGTTTACAGAATGTATACTCTGCGTTATAATAGGGAAGATACATTCACATAACAAGTGGGAGGAAACGGATATGCGCAAAACAGCGGAAGCAATCGCCATCTATTCCCGGAAATCCAAATTTACGGGCAAAGGCGAAAGCATCGGCAATCAGGTGGAGCTGTGCCGGGAGTATGTCCGGAATTTCTTTGGCGAAGAATATGCAGAGGCTTGCGTGGTGTTCGAGGACGAGGGTTTTTCCGGCGGCAACCTGAACCGACCAGCTTTCCGAGACATGATGGAGGGCGTTCGGAAGCATCAGTTCAAGGCAATCGTCGTGTATCGACTGGACAGAATCAGCAGGAATATCAGCGACTTTACCGGCCTGATCGACGAACTGACCAGGCTGGAAGTGTCCTTCGTTTCTATCCGGGAGCAGTTCGACACCAGCACGCCCATGGGTCGGGCGATGATGTTTATAATTTCCGTGTTCTCTCAGCTGGAACGGGAAACCATTGCCGAGCGCATCCGGGACAATATGCACGAACTGGCAAAGACCGGACGTTGGCTGGGCGGCAATGCGCCTACCGGGTTCAAGTCCGAGGCGGTCAGCAAGGTCACAGTGGACGGCAAGACCCGCAAATCCTTCAAGCTGGTTCCCATCCCGGAGGAGGCGGAGATTCCCAAAATGATTTTCGATCTCTATGCCGAAACGGACTCTCTGACTGCTGTGGAAGCAGAGCTGCTTCGACGCAGAATTAAGACAAAGCAGGGTAAGGATTTTACCCGTTTTGCCATCAAGGCGATTTTACAGAACCCGGTATACATGGTCGCAGACAAGGATGCCTACAATTATTTTACGGAGAGGGAAGCGGATGTCTGCTTCCCCAAGGAAGCCTTTGACGGATGCTGCGGCATCATGGCCTATAATCGTACCGATCAGGAGAAGGGGAAAACCACCATCCTGCTGCCGGTGAGCGAATGGATCATCGCCCTGGGGCAGCATCCCGGTTTGGTTCCCTCCAAACAGTGGATCAAGGTCCAGGAATCCCTGGACAGGAATAAGTCAAAGGCCTATCGCAAGCCACGAAACAATGAGGCACTTCTGACTGGATTGATCTACTGCGCCTGCGGGGAACGGATGTATCCCAAGCTGTCCAAGAGAAAGACAGCAGAGGGCGATCCCATCTACACCTATGTGTGTAAGATGAAGGAACGGAGCAAGCGGGAACGCTGTAATCGGCGCAATGCCAACGGCAATGTACTGGATATGGCAATTATTGAGCAGATCAAAATGCTGACTGAACATGACAGCAGCTTTATTGCTCAGTTGGAAAAAAGCCGCCAGTTCTACACCGGGAGCCGACAGGAGTACGAAGCACAGCTGGCAAAACTGAAGGAAGAATATAGAGAGAACGAAAAGACCATCAACGGCCTCATTGATTCTCTGGCTATAGTCGGTGATTCCATCGCAAAGCCCCGTGTTCTGAAGCGCATTGAGGAACTGACCGAAACCAACCGGGAGGTTGAGAACCGCATCCATGAGCTGGAGGGATTAACCTCTGCGAACTCCTTAAGTGATATGGAGTTTGATCTGCTGCGGCAGATGCTGTCCATGTTCCGAACCAATATCGACGGGATGTCCGTAGAGGAAAAGCGGGCGGCCATCCGAACCGTGGTTCGCAAGGTAATTTGGGACGGTGTGAATGCCCATGTGGTGCTGTTTGGTGCGGACGAAGGTGAGATCGAATTCCCCGATATGGATGACCGGATAGGTGACGCGGATAAGGTCGGCGGTGAGGAAGAACCCCTGGAAGCCTTCGCGGATGTGGATTATGAGGAATTTGACTCCGATGGCTCTGATGGTATTTCTAAAAATCCTTGGGGAGAGGATAGCAAATGAGATTCTGATGCACTTCCGGAGCATGCGCAAGTCCTCCCAGGATGTGTCACTGTCGGACTACATTGAGACGGGAGCCGACGGGGCGCCGCTGGAACTGATGGATGTGGTGGGGGAGGACACGGACCTTTTTGAGCAGGTGACCGCCCGGGAATCGGTGCGGGAGCTGCGGGCAGCGGTGGACCGTTGTCTGACCGACCAGGAGCGGTTGGTGATCCGCCTCCGGTACGGACTGGGGGGCGACCCGCCCCAAAAGCAGCGGGAGGTGGCAAACCGCACCGGCATCAGCCGCAGCTATGTATCCCGCATCGAAAAGCGGGCGCTTCAAAAACTCCGACGGGAGCTTACACCGTAAGAAACACCCCATGGCAGTCAAAATGCCATGGGGTGTTTGTCTCGGGAGGGAATTTACTCCACGCCCACCTGCTCGCAGTAGACGCAGCGCCAGATACCGGCCTCCCGGTCGGTCAGGCGGAACGCCGGGGGCAGCTCCTGCTCGGTATGGCAGATGCACCGGCTGTTGGGGCACCGCAGGTCATGCCGCCATCCGCCATCCTCCACTTTCTCCCGGCGGGGGTTTTCCTCCGCCTCCTTCAAAAGCTTCAGGATCAGGGCCATGCGCATGAACTTGCCGTTGAGGGCCTGGCGGAAGTAGGCGGCCCTGGGGTCGTCGTCCACCGCCACGCTGATCTCGTTGACCCGGGGCAGGGGATGCAGGACGCACATGTTTTCCTTTGCCAGCTCCATTTTTTCCTTTGTCAGAATGTAGCTGTCCTTCAGCCGCTCGTACACCGCCGGATCGTCAAACCGCTCCCGCTGGACCCGGGTCATGTACAGCACATCCAGCTGACCCATGGCATCGTCCAGGGAGGTCACCTCGGTGTAGGGAATGCCCAGCTTCTCCAGCACGTTGTAGCGCACGAAGCCCGGGAGCTTCAGCTCCGCCGGGGAGATGAGCACGAACTTCACGCCCTCGTAACGGCTCATGGCCTCAATGAGGGAGTGGACGGTGCGGCCGTATTTCAGGTCGCCGCACAGGCCGATGGTCAGGTTACTTAGCCGTCCCATCTCCCGGGAGATGGTCAGAAGATCCGCCAGGGTCTGGGTGGGGTGGTTGTGCTGGCCGTCGCCGGCGTTGATGACGGGAACGGAGGCGTTCCGGGCGGCAACATAGGGCGCACCGTCCTTGGGGTGGCGGATGGCCATGATGTCGGCGTAGCAGCTGACGATCTTGGCGGTGTCCGCCATGCTCTCGCCCTTGGCGGCGGAGGAAGAGGAGGCCTCGCTGAAGCCCAGGACGCTGCCGCCCAGCTCCAGCATGGCGGCTTCAAAGCTCAGCCGTGTCCGGGTGGAGGGCTCAAAAAACAATGTCGCCAGCTTCTTATACCGGCAGCTTTCCCGGTAGGCTTCCGGCCGGGCGATAATATCCTTGGCGGTGGCGATGAGTTCATCCAGCTCTTCTACGGACAGGTCCAGGATACTGATTAAACTTCTCATGCTTTCGCTCCGTTCACGGCCAGGTAATTGCGGATCCGGGCAACATTTTCCGCGTTGGCGGGATTTTCCTCCAGGTATTCGATGATGTCATATACATCCACCACGGAGTAGACGGGGAAGCCGAATTCTTCCTCCACTTCCTCCATGGCCAGCTTCTCGCCCTTGCCCCGCTCCTTCCGGTCCACCATGATAAAGGTGGCGGCGACCTTCACGCCCGCAAGCTGGCTGAGGATGGCCATGCTCTCCCGGATGGCGGTGCCCGCGGTGATCACGTCCTCCACGATGACCACTTCCTCACCGGGCTGGGGCACATAGCCCACGAACACGCCTCCCTCGCCGTGATCCTTGACCTCCTTGCGGTTAAAGAAGAAGGGCACGTTGAGGCCCCGCTTGCTCAGGGCAACGGCGGCGGACACGGCGATGGAGATGCCCTTGTAGGCAGGGCCGTAGAGGACGGTTTTCTTGTCGCCCAGCTTTTCAGCATAGGCCCGGGCGTAGAACTCGCCCAGGGTAGCGATTTCCTCACCGGTCTTAATCATGCCGGCGTTGATGAAATAGGGGATCTTCCGGCCGGACTTGGCGGTAAAGTCGCCGAATTTCAGGACCCCGGCCTTTTCCAGGAACTGGATAAATTCTCTTTTGTAGCTTTCCATGGTACTGCCTCCTGATTATTGATTTTTTATATCGGGGAGTGGGGGAAGATAAATTGGAATTAAGCTTATCAGCTTTAATAAGCCGAGCGTGAAATCGTAATTTATCGAATTCCCGGTCATTGCGAACCAGTGACCGACGTCACTGGTGTGGCAATCTCCTGGAGAGAAGTACAATCTCCCATGGATGAATTCCGGGAAACGGTAGAATAGAACGGCCTGTATGACGATGGCAGCCTGGAATTCGATGGAGATTCCCGCACCAGTTTGCGAACTGGTTCGGAATGACACGTTCTGACGGTGCGCCAATCGCAATGACCGGGAATTCGGGTTCGCAATGACCGGGAAATCGGCACTCCGCCACCGCACCACGGAACGATACCGAGCGGCGCAGGGCAGAAACGACTACACAAATCCTGCGCACGACTTGGCTGCCCGCCCTGCGGGCTTCAGCCGCAGAACTCGGCCACGCACCGCCGGTAGGCAGCCACGGGATCCGGGGCGGCGGTGATGGGACGGCCCACCACGATGTAATCAGAGCCAATTTCCTTCGCGGCGGCGGGAGTCATGACCCGCTTCTGGTCTCCCAGGTCGCCGCCGGCGAACCGGACGCCGGGAGTGACGGTCAGGAAGGCGCTGCCGCAGACCTCATGGACCTTGCCCGCTTCCAGGGGGGAGCAGACCACGCCGTCCAGTCCCGCGTCCCGGGCGGTGCGGGCGTAGTGCATGACCACCTCGGCAATCGGCGCATGGATCATCAGGTCCCGCTCCAGAGCCTCCTGGTCGGTGGAGGTGAGCTGGGTCACGGCGATGAGCAGGGGACGGGAGCCGTCGGGCCGGGTAAGACCCTCCAGGGCAGCGGTCATCATGGCGGTGGTTCCGGCGGCGTGGAGGTTCACAATGTCCACATCCAGGTTCCGCAGCACGGCCATAGCCTTTTTCACGGTGTTGGGGATGTCGTGGAGCTTGAGATCCAGGAAGATCTTATGTCCCCGTGCCTTGAGCTGCCGGACGATTTCCGGCCCCTCGGCGTAATAAAGCTCCATGCCGATCTTCACAAAGGGCTTCTCCTCCGTGAACCTGTCCAGGAACGCAAAGGTTTCCTTGGCGCTGGCAAAATCACATGCCACAATAACGTCTTTTCCCATGATAATATCCTCCTGAATATATGATAATGTAGATTAACCTGACTGAAACAGACAAATTGGAATTTGTCGGGCTGTTTGGGCAGTGGTGTGCGGGTGGAAAATGGGAC
>CAMCCS010000010.1 GCA_945873295.1 uncultured Clostridia bacterium | reverse complement strand
CGGAAACGCCGCAGCTCAGCTCCAGGAAGTAGAACAGCTCGCCCACCTTCCGGTCATTCAGCTCGCCGCAGTCCATGGTGATGACGGGCACGCCGCCGTCCACATGGGCAGCCAGGGTGCCGAGAAACGCCTTCTCGTCCACAAAGTCCAGGGTTTTGCCCTCCAGATAGTTCAGACCGTCCAGGTTCTTCCAGTCGGAGACGATGGTGTACTTCTGCTCGGGGGCGTCAAAGCGGACCATGGTCTCAAAGATATTCCGCTGGCCCTGCTGGATCATCTGGCCCAGGGAGTGCAGGTCGGCGGTGAACTCCGCGGTGACGGGGAACAGGCCCTTGCCGTCCTTGCCCTCGGACTCACCGAAGAGCTGCTGCCACCAGCCGCCGAACATCTTAAAGCCGGGCTCAAAGCTCTCAAACAATTCGATTGCCTTGCCGTTGCGGTACAGCAGGTTCCGCACGGCGGCGTACAGCCACACGGGGTTTTCAAAGGAACGCAGGTCATAGGCTTCCTTGGCATCCATAGCGCCACTCAGCATTTCCTCGATGTCGATGCCGGCCACAGCCAGAGGCAGCAGGCCCACGGCGGTGAGCACGGAGAACCGGCCGCCCACATCCGGCGGGATCACGAAGGACTCCCAGCCCTCCTCGGTGGCCATCTGCCGCAGAGCGCCCTTGCAGGGGTCAGTGATGGCATAGATGCGGCCCCGGGCGCCGTCGGTGCCGTACTTGCGTTCCAGCATCCAGCGCAGGGCACGGGTGGCGATGGCGGGCTCCGTGGTGGTGCCGGACTTGGAAATGATGGCGATGGAGAAATCCTTACCCTCCAGCAGGCGGCAAAGATCATTCCAGTACCGGGTGCTCAGGCCGTTGCCCACAAAGAAGACCTGGGGGTTGCCCTTGCCCTTCATCAGGTTGTAGTTGGCGCCCTGCAGCAGCTCGATGGCCGCCCGGGGTCCCAGGTAGCTGCCGCCAATGCCCACAACCACGAACACATCGGAGTCAGAGCGAATCTTCTGCGCGGCGGCCTGAATGCGGCGGACCTCTTCACCGGGGGTGCGGGTGGGCAGGTTCTGCCAGCCCAGGAAATCGTTGCCGGCGCCGGTGCCGTCGGCGAGGGTCGCGTGAGCAGCGGCAACCTCTTTCTCCATTGCCAGCAGATCCGGCAGGGCAATCTCGCCCCACACGTTGGAAATATCGACCTTGATCATTTGAAATGAACACGTCCTTTCGTTACAAAAGCTTTCTTTATACATGTTACAACAAAAGAAGCCCAAACGCAAGCCCCCCAGGGAAAAGTTTACTAAGTTTTCTTTTTTTCTCTTCTGCCTCTTCCCTTTTTCGAAAAGGTCAGGTATAATGAATTGCGATAGTTCTGGAATTCCATACAGGGAGGAATTTAGATATGAAATATGGATTTGGTGTGGATTTGGGCGGTACCACCGTGAAAATCGCCTACTTCGCGGAAACCGGCGCCATGCTTGACAAGTGGGAGATTCCCACCGTGACAGAGGACGGCGGTGACCGGATTCTGCCGGACATCGCGGCGTCCATCAGAAAATACCGGGAAGACAATTCCATTGCCGACGAGAGCCTGCTGGGCATCGGCATCGGCGTTCCCGGCCCGGTAAACGGACGGGGCGTTGTCAACAAGTGCGTGAACCTGGGCTGGGGTGTCTTCAATATTCAGGATGTGCTCTCCGGCCTGACCTGCCTTCCCGTTAAGGCGGGCAACGACGCCAACGTGGCCGCTCTGGGCGAATTCTGGATGGGCGGCGGTATGGGCAGCGAAAACATGGTGTTCGTAACCCTGGGCACCGGCGTGGGCGGCGGCATTGTGGTGGACGGCAAGCTTCTCCATGGCGCTCACGGCTCCGGCGCGGAGATCGGCCACCTGGTACTGAACCGGGACGAGACCGCCGTGTGCGGCTGCGGCAAGCGGGGCTGCGTGGAGCAGTACTGCTCCGCCACCGGCATTGTCCGGCTGGCAAAGCTGCGCCTAAGCAAGGATGACGCTCCCTCCGTCCTGCGCAGCCTGGAGGACATCACCTGCAAGGATATTTTCGACGCAGGAAAAGCCCAGGACGCGGTAGCTCTGAAAATTCTGGACCAGTACTATGCCTACATGGGCGAGTTCCTGGGCGATGTCTGCTCCACCGTGGACCCGGAGGTAGTGGTCCTGGGCGGCGGCGTCAGCAAGGCAGGCAATATGCTCCTGGAGGGCATCAAGCCCTATTTCCAGAAGTATGTCTTCCACGCCGCCTCTACCGTGCGGTTCGCTCTGGCATCCCTGGGCAACGACGCGGGCGCCTACGGCGCGTTCAAGCTGGCCCTGGACGCTTTCGGGACAAAGGACGACTGATAAATACTTATCGGGCTAACGCATCCGTGCGGCAAATTGGAATTTATCGGCTTCGCCGAATTGACAATTGACAGTTGACAATTCGGTGGTCTTTATCGAATTTCAGATAGCCTATCGTCATCCATTCGTAGGGGCGGTCATTGACCGCCCGCGAAAACGCACCGAATTCCAGCATAAATTCACGTCGTATGGTGCCTTTTCGCCGAAAGAAATACGAATAGGTCACCTTTCCCTGCCGGGCGCTCAATGAGCGCCCCTACGGGGTATGACATTCGTGATTCGGGAATTCGATGGAGATTCCCACACCAGTTTGAGAACTGGTTCGGAATGACACGTTCTGACGGCCCGACAAATACCAATTTACTGCACCACAGAACGATACCGAGCGGGTCAGGGAAGGAACGACCACAGACCACGTTCGTCACGACTTGTCAGCGGCGACTCGCCGCCAAATTCCAATTTATCTGTATGCTGCGGAAAGACGATATACAATCCATAATATTTGCCGGACGGATTTCTCCGCCCGGCATTTTGGTTTATATCGTCATTTCCACATGGCAGACCGTTCCGGGTTCGGCAACGGGGAGGATATTCCCCTCCACCGCCTTTGCGTCCACGGTCAGTTTCTTTTCTCCTGTTCTGCGCACATGGATCCGGTATTCTGCACCCCGGAAGCGGCGGGTGACGGAGACTTCCCCCATGGTACCCGGCAGGCAGGGATCTACCCGCAGTCCGGAAAGTTCCGGGCGGATGCCCAGCAGGTACTGGCTGACATTGACGAAGGTCCAGGCGGCGGTTCCCGTGAGCCAGCTGTTCTTGGCCTCCCCCTCGCTGAAGGAGCTGCGGGATGCCACAGTCTGGGCGTAGCAGTAGGGCTCGCTGCGGCGGATGTCGCTCCTGTCCTCCTGATAGGCAGGACAGGTCCTGCGGTACACGTCAAAGGCCCGGTCAGCGTTGCCGTCCATGGCATTGGCGATGCTCACCCAGGGGTTATTGTGACAGAATACGGAGCCGTTTTCCTTATATCCCGGAGGATAGCTGGTAATTTCTCCCAGCTCCGGGTGGTACACGGTGTAGCAGGGCGCCAGCAGCTCCACCCCGTAGGTTCCGGTGAGGTGCTTCTCAACGCTGTCCAGGGCCTGTCTTGCCATCCCGTTTTCCAGGCCCACGCCTGCCATGACGCAGAAGCCCTGGGGCTCGATGTAAATTTGCCCCTCCTGGCATTCCCGGCTGCCCACCTTATTGCCGAAGGCATCGTAAGCCCGAAGGAACCACTTGCCGTCCCAGCCGTCGGTTTCAATCCGCCGGGCCATATCCCGGGCCGCCTGCCGCATCTGCCCCGCTTCTTCCCCCAGTTCCAGAAGCTCGCAGAGCTCAGCGTAGCTTTCCGCGTACTTAACAAACATTCCGGCAATAAACACACTCTCCGCCACCGGACCCTCGCTGGGTCCCGTGGTCTGGAAGCTCTCCCCGGGTTCCAGGGAGAAGCAGTTCAGGTTCAGGCAGTCGTTCCAGTCCGCCCGTCCGATGAGGGGCAGTCCGTGGGGGCCCAGGTTCTTCATGGTAAAGCCCACACTCCGCCGCAGATGCTCCATGAGGGGCTGCTCGCTGCCGGGTACATTGTCAAAGGGCACGGGTTCCTGGAGAATGCTCACGTCGCCGGTCTCCCGAAGGTATGCGTGAACACAGGCTACCAGCCACAGGGGGTCGTCATTGAACCCGCCGCCGATGTCGTTGTTGCCCCGCTTGGTCAGGGGCTGATACTGATGGTAGGTGCTGCCGTCGGGGAACTGGACGGCAGCAATGTCCAATATCCGTTCCCTGGCCCGCTCCGGGACCATATGGACAAAGCCCAGCAGGTCCTGACAGGAGTCCCGGAAGCCCATGCCCCGCCCGGTGCCGCTTTCAAAATAGCTTGCCGAGCGGCTCATATTAAAGGTCACCATACACTGGTACTGGTTCCAGATGTTCACCATCCGGTCCAGCTTCTCGTCGCCGCTGGACACCTGGAAGGTCCCCAGGAGCCTTTCCCAGTAAGCAGCCAGGTGGGAAAGGGCCGCTTCCACCTGGTCCTCCCGTTTAAATTTCCCGATGCACCCATAGGCCCCGTCCTTACGAATCACACCGGGGGCAATGAATTTCCGGTCTGCAGGATTTTCGCTGTACCCCAGCACATAGATAAGGGTCTGTGCTTCCTCCGGTTCCAGGGTGAGCTCCACCGTCAGGGCGGCAACGGGAGACCACTCGTGGGCGATCTTCCCTTCCCGGGGTGCGGTCATTACGCCCTCCGGTTTTCTCCAGGCGCCCATGGGGCCCAGGAAGTGGTCCCGGTCCGTGTCCACACAGGAAACCGGGCGGTTCACGCTGTAATAGGCGTAATGGTTCCGCCGCTCCCGGTACTCGGTCTTGTGGAAGACGGTGCTGCCTTCCACCTCCACTTCGGCGATATTCAGGTTCCGCTGGAAATTGGTAGAGTCGTCCACCGCATTCCACAGGCACCACTCCACCGCTCCCGTGACCTGGAGGGTCCTGGTTTCTCCCGAGAGGTTGCGCAGCTTCAGCCGGTGGACCTCGCAGTTTTCTCCCAGGGGAATGAACATGGTTTCCTCGGCACGGATGCCGTCCTTTTCGCTTTCAAAGACAGTATAGCCCATGCCGTGACGGCAGCGGTAGCTGTCAAGGGCTGTGTCACAGGGATGGTAGGCAGGGCTCCAGGGCTCCCGGCCCGGCTCTTTGATGTAGCAGAACCGCCCGCCGATGTCCGAGGGCACATTGTTGTACCGGTAGCGCAGAAGACGCAGAAGCTTTGCGTCCCGGTAGAAGCAGTAGCCGCCGCCGGTGTTGCTCACCAGGCCGAAGAAATCTTCACTTCCCAGATAGTTGATCCAGGGCAGCGGGGTAAAGGGCGTGGTGATTACATATTCCTTTTTCCGATCGTCAAAATATCCGTATTGCATTTCCTTTACCCCTTGACACTTCCGGCGGTAACGCCCTTGATAATGCTCTTGCTCAGAATGATGTACACCACCACAACCGGCAGAATCGCGAGCAGGATAAACATATACACCTTGCCCATGTCAAACTTGGAGTAGTCCGCGCTTCGCAACTGGGCGATCATCAGGGGGACGGTTTTCATTTCCGCCTTGTCCAGCAGCAGAGCGGGCATGAAGTAGTTGTTCCAGGACAGAACGAAGTTGAAGATCATCTGCACGGCCAGTGCGGGCTTCAGCATGGGCAGGATGATGGTGTTGAAGGTCCGGAACTCTCCGGAGCCGTCCACCCGGGCGGCATCCACGATTTCCATGGGCAGTACGGACTCCATGTACTGCTTCATGTAGAAGAATACCACCGGCGCGGCAATACTGGGAACGATCAGGGGGATATAGCTGTTGGTCCAGCCCAGCTTCACGCACATCTGGTAGAAGCCCACGGCAGAGACCTGATTGGGAATGACCATAACGGCCATCACAAAAGTGAAGGCAGCCTTTTTCAGCTTAAAATCATAGGCATGGATGCCGTAAGCCGTCAGGGCGGAGAAGTAGGTGGACAGCACCGCGGTGCAGGAAGCAACAATGAAGCTGTTAAGCAGGCCCCGGGGGATATTAATGGAGGCGTCGTTCCAGGCGTTCACCAGGTTTTTCAGAAAGTAGTTGCTGGGCAGGAGCCGGAAGCCGCCCTGGAGATCCGCGTTGGAGCGGGTGGCGTTGACAAACAGCATATAGAAGGAGAACAGGCAAAGAACTGAGAGGAAGATCAGGATGGCATACACCACCACACGGCTGATGGTCAGCTGTATCTTTGCCTTGCGGCTGTCATAGTAGTTGGCGTTCATGATGTCCCCTCCTTAATCCTTCTTGGTGAGGCTGCGGTAAACCATCAGGCTCAGCAGTCCCGTGATAATGAAGATGATTACGGAGATGGCACCTGCCATACCGTAGTTTTTACTGGTCCGCAGATAGTTATTCAGGTACATAATGAGCGTCATGGAACTGCGGTTGGGGGTGCCCGCGCCGTTGGTCAGCACCTGGGGCACATCGAACATCTGCAGTCCGCCGATGAGGGCCGTGATGATAGTATAGACCAGGATGGGCATCAGCAGGGGCAGCGTCACCTTGAAGAACACCTGGATGGAACCGGCTCCGTCGATCTCCGCCGCCTCGAACAGGTTCTGGTCGATGCCCATAATGCCCGCCATCAGCAAAATGGTAGTATTGCCGAACCAGAGCAGGAAGTTCATCAGGCAAATCAGGCTGCGGACGGTGATTTTGATGGAGAAGAAGTCGATGGCTGTATCCACAACGCCCCACTGGATCAGAAGCTGGTTCACCGGGCCTACATTGGAGAACAGGGTGAAGAACAGCATGGAAAACGCGGAGGCCATGATGAGGTTCGGCATATAGATCACGGTTTTGAAGAACTGCTGGCCCCGGATGTTCAGCCGGTGGCTGGTGAAGAAGATGGCCAGGAGCAGGGCGATGACGATCTGGGGGATTGCGCCGCCCAGCCAGAGCACCACAGTATTGCCCGCGTATTTCAGAATATCAATGGTACCGTTGGCATCCGGGGTGAATAGCTTCACATAGTTTGCCAGTCCCACAAAATTGGGGCCGACCTGCTTCAGGCCGGAGCGGTAGTTTTCAAAAAAGCTGTTGTAAATGGTGAGGATCAGAGGATACAGGTTGAAAATGGCATAGGTAAGAAAAAACGGCGCAATGAACAAGTACCCCCATTTTGCATAGCTGATGCTTTTCCGTTTCGCTTTACGGCTATCAGGTAAACGTTTCATAGGCATTCTCCTCGCTTTCTTTGTTCTCGATTCAAAACAGGTTGCGCAACATGTCCTGAATCGAAAGCAAAGTGTTCTATGGAAGATGGGGCAAGGCTTCCGCCTTGCCCCATGGTTTGCATCATACCAGAGCGGAGATTGTAAGCTTAACCGTGAAATCAGGGAGTTACGATCTCGGGGTACTTCTCGTTGATGTACTTGTAGTAGTTGCTCATGGCCTCTTCTTCGGTCACGGCGCCGTCACAGTACTCTCTCCAGTAGCCCTGCAGGCCTTCGGTCAGCAGCTGATCGTAGATGGTCTTGTTCTCGAACTTGATGTTCTTGGCCAGCTCGACGAACACGGCAACATCATTCTGGCCGCCCAGGAAGGCATTGCCATACTCGGGGTCAGCGGCAAACTTAGCGTTGACAGCCTGGTTGTTGGTGAACTGGGACTCGTTCTGGATCAGGTTGGAGCAGACTTCCTCATCATTGATGAAGGTGTCCATGATATCAGCCAGCATGGTGGGGTTGTCGGAGCCGGTAGCGGCCAGCAGCCAGGTGCCGCCCCAGAAGTGAGCCTGAGGACCTTCGCAGATGGCCCAGTCGCCGTAGCAGCCCTTGTCGGGGTCCTGGGCATTGCCCATGCAGAAGTTGAAGTACCAGGCAGGTCCAAAGTAGCACATGGTCTTGCCATCGGCAAACATCTGCGCGGTGCACTCGTCAGACCAGATGTCACAGGTCAGGGTGTAGCCATTGTCGGAGAAGGTTTTGGCCTGGGTCTGCCATGCCTTGATGGCATCGTTCAGGGTGAGATTGCCGGCGCCGTCAACCAGAGGCGTCTCGCCGTTGTTGGAGAACACACGGAAGGTCTCCGCCTCAGAGGAAGTCATGTAGTAGCCCTTCGCCTTGGCGTCGGCAGCCACAGCATTGAACTTGTCCCAGCTGTCAAGCAGAGCCTGCACTTCGGCGGGATCATCGGTGCCCAGCACATCCTTGGCAATGGAACGGCGGTAGATCAGCGCGGAGGGGCAGCACTGGAAGGAAACACCCTTCACAACGCCGCTGGCATCGGAAGCAGCCTGCACAGTGTAGGTATAGGTGTTGGAGAAATCGGTGACGCCCAGAGCGGTGATATCCTGGGTGTATTCGGAGTCAACGTACTTGAGGATGTAGTCAGCCTCGGCCAGGAACATGTCGATCTTCTCGTCATCAGCCACATTGGCCTGGTTCAGCAGAGCCTCGTCCAGCTTGTCCTGGTAGACACCGCCGTCGCTGGGATTGATGATCCAGTTGACGGTGACGCCTTCGGGCACGGTGTAATACTTTTCAAAGAATCCCTTGAACTCTTCATTCCAGGCGTAGATATTGAATACCTTGCCCTCTTCGGCGGGAGCAGCCTCAGTGGCTTCCGTTTTGGGCTCCTCTTTCTTCTCGGTAGCGGCGGGAGCCTGGGTGGTGGCGGGGGTATTGTCGCTGGCGGCACAGGCGCACATGCCCAGAACCATAACGACAGCCAGAAGCAGTGCCATTAACTTTTTCATTTACGATTCCTCCATTTAATTTTATATACCACGCTTTTCAAGCGTTAGTATCCTCTTTGTCGGAGCAATTCCTTCAGGTCTTGCTCCCTATGCTTTTTGCCGTGTCCCCTTGAATCAGGTGGCCGGGAACCAGGATCTGCCGGGGGATGTAGGTCTTGGGCGACTCCATGGCCTCTACCAGCAGCTGCGCTGCTTTGCTTCCCATCATCTGGCAGTCCTGCTGCAGGGTAGTAAGCCTCGGACGGAGCATCTGGCACAGCCAAATGCCATCGTAGCCCGCAATGCTGATATCATCAGGAATCCGCAGCCCCTGGGACTCGATCTCCGTCTGCCCGCCCAGTAAAGCGATATCATCCGGATAGAGAATGCAGGTGGGCGGCTCCTTCAGTGCCAGCAGGTCCCGGGTGGCAAGGCCCGATTCTTTCGGCTGGTGGTACATGGCCCCCCGGACATATTCATCCGGGATCGTAAGGCCCAGGCTTTCGCAGGTACGGTAGAAGCTGGCAAGCCGGGACCGGGTAACGGCAGAGTTGTCGCCGTAGATATAGGCGATCCGGCGGTGGCCCAGCTGATACATATACTCTACCAGATCCCGGATGCCCTGCACGTTGTCGGAGAGCACCGCACCCACATTGTCAAAGACGTAGTCCACGGTGACCAGAGGCACACCGCTGCGGACCAGTTCTCCCACGGAAGGGTCCTCAAATTCCACGTTGGCGATGACCACCCCGTCAAAGTCCCGGTACTGGCAGTGCTCCAGGAAGCTGCGCTGGGTCGGTCCCACATTCTGGCTGACAAAGGTCACATCGTAGCCATGGCTTTCCAGACTGTTCTTCAGGGCGTTGAGCACCTGGGAGAAGAATTCGTGGGTCAGGCCCCGGTGGGCGTTGTCCTCAAAGAGAACACCCACGTTATAGGTCTTCCGGGTGCGCAGGGCACGGGCGGCGGCATTGGGATGGTAGCCCAGCTCCCGGGCAGTACGGCGAATCCGCTCTGCCGTTTCCGGACCGATGTCCGGGGCGTGATTCAGAGCTTTGCTGACGGAGGCCACGGAGACGCCGCAAGCAGCCGCAATATCTTTCAGTGTCGTCATTTCTCCGCCCCATTCATTCGTCGGATTTACTTAATCGTTTGCGTTACGCTCTTATTATACATTTTTCCACGTTCTTGTCAATACTCCAAAATTATTTTTGGATATTATTACGAAAATGCAGACGGGTTTTCAGTGATTATCCACAAATCATTCTGATTTTTCAGGGTAATTCGTTAAAAAATCGTGTATTTTTCTTAAACGTTTTAGAAAGGCCGGTTTCTTTCCAAATCCCCCATGCAAAAAAGGGGTTTTCAGGGGCTTCCCCTCCTGTCAGGCCAACATTTACTTGACAAGTACCCGTTCCCCACAGTATAATACTTTAGTTAACGGAACAAAAAAGCCGTCCCGGGGACGGTTTTTTCTTTCAGGAGGATCGAATATATGTGCGAAAAGTGTAAAGGCAAATTCTATATTACCACACCCATCTATTATCCGTCGGCCAAGCTCCACATCGGCCACACCTACTGCACTGTGGCAACCGACGCCATGGCCCGGTTTAAGCGGCTGCAGGGCTATGATGTGATGTTCCTCACCGGCACCGACGAGCATGGTCAGAAGATCGAGGACAAGGCCAAGGAAGCCGGCGTTACCCCCCAGCAGTTTGTGGACAATATCGTGGAAGGCCCCGGCGGCGTTCTGGACCTGTGGAAGCTGATGAACATCAGCTATGACCGGTTCATCCGCACCACCGACGACTATCATGTTGCCGCCATTCAGAAGATCTTCAAGAAGATGTACGATAACGGCGACATTTACAAGGGAACCTACAAAGGAAAGTACTGCAAGCCCTGTGAAAGCTTCTGGACCGAAAGCCAGTTGGTGGACGGTAAATGCCCCGACTGCGGCCGCGAGGTGCAGGACGCAGAGGAAGAAGCTTACTTCTTCCGGCTCTCCAAGTACGCCGGACGGGTCCAGGACCTGCTGGAAAGCACCGACTTCCTGGAACCCCGGAGCCGGGTCAACGAGATGGTGAACAACTTCATTAAGCCGGGCCTGGAAGACCTGTGCGTCTCCCGGACCAGCTTCACCTGGGGCGTGCCTGTGGATTTTGACCCCGGCCATGTGGTCTATGTGTGGATCGATGCCCTTTTTAACTACATGACCGCCCTGGGCTTCCAGAATGACCGGTATCAGGACCTTGACAAGTTCTGGCCCGCCGATGTTCACTTTGTGGGTAAGGAGATTGTCCGGTTCCACTCCATCATCTGGCCCGCCATGCTCATGAGTCTTAACTTGCCCCTCCCCAAGAAAGTCTACGGACACGGCTGGCTCCTGCTGGACGGCGGCAAGATGTCGAAGTCCAAGGGCAACGTGGTGGATCCCTATATCCTGGCGGAGCGGTTCGGCGTGGATGCCCTGCGGTTCTTCCTGCTGCGGTCCTTCCCCTTTGGCTCCGACGGCAACTTCTCCAACGAGCTGCTCATTAACACCATCAACGTGGATCTTGCCAACGACCTGGGCAATCTGGTTTCCCGGACCGTTGCCATGGCCCAGAAATATTTCGGCGAGCACCTGCCCGCCCAGCAGGCCGCGGACGAAGAAAAGGACGCCGAGCTTGTTGCTATGGCTTCCTCCCTCCGGGGAAAGTACGAAGCCGAGATGGAAAAGTACGCTTTCCAGAATGCCCTGGCGGAGGTATTCAAGGTCATCTCCCGGGCCAACAAGTATATTGACGAGAACGCCCCCTGGGTGCTGGCCAAGAGCGAGGAGAATAAGCCCCGCCTGGCCCGGGTGCTCTATAACCTGCTGGAAACCGTCCGGATCTGCGGCGGTCTGCTGACACCCTTTATGCCGGACACCGCCGCGGAAATTTCCCGTCGCTTGGGCGGCGCCCGGATGGACTGGGACAGCCTGGGGGCGTTTGGCGTGCTGGATCCCCAGGTTGCCGTGGTCGCAGGTCCCGCTCTCTTCCCCCGGATTGACGTGGAGAAGGAGCTGGCTGCCCTGGAGGAAATGAGCAAGCCCCCGGTGCCGGAGCTGGAAATCGAGCCCTACACCGAGGAGACCGTGGATTTTGATACTTTCTGCAAGAGTGATTTCCGGGCAGTGAAAGTCAAGGACTGCAAGCCGGTGAAGAAGAGCGATAAGCTGCTCCAGTTCACCCTGGACGACGGCACCGGCACGGACCGGCAGATCCTCAGCGGCATTGCGAAATATTACAAGCCCGAGGAGCTGATCGGCAAAACCCTGGTCGCCATAACGAATCTCCCTCCCCGGAAGATGATGGGCCGGGAGTCCTGCGGTATGCTGCTGTCCGCTGTCCACACCGAAAAGGGCGAGGAAAAGCTGAACCTCGTTATGATCAGCGACACCATCCCCGCCGGCGCGAAGCTGTGCTGAGAATCTCAGGAAGCGCTGAACAAATCGGCAAGCGCTGTGGGTGATTGATTCACAATTTCCCTAAGCAAAAAGACAAACAGGAGAGACATTTCCGGTCTCTCCTGTTTTTCGTTCTTTAAAAGAGGTTGTCGTCAGGAAAATGCTCCAGTATATCCTCCACACGGCAGCGGAGAATATTGCAGAGCTTATCAATGGTATTAACCTCCACATTCTGATTCCGGCGGAGGCGGTTAAGCTGGGCACGGTTAAGGAAGCTCTGAATGAATCGGCAAGAGCCGACAGCAGAAGATTTTGCCTCAGGCGAAAGTTTTAAAAACAGTGGAATACTTGGTGTATTTCCTGTTTTGAAAACTGCACGGCTGGGGCAAAAGAACCGCTGTTCAGCCGCAGATGAATGATTCAGAGGTTCCTTAGTACCTTATCCGGTATAACCGTTTGAGAAAGGGACACTATCCACATAACAGCTGTCCGGACACAAATCTACCTTGTTGTTCCACACCTTGCTGCTGTCTATGCTGGGATCAATATCCCAGGACACACAGTGATTTTCATCCAGGTACACCCTGCGGAAATTTTGCCACTCCCGAAAAGGCGCAAATACAGTCCCAGCCTGAAGCAATGGACGTGCATCATACAGACGTGTCTCCCCATTGTCGAAGGTCAGCGCCAATGTGAAATTTTCTCTGGGAACAACCTTTGTTATCCGTTTCCGCCCAGCGGCAAAATATTCCGCCATTTTCTGATCGTATCCTTTGGAAAGGTAAAACGCCACGCTTTTTCCCATAATCTCACATCCTTTCATCATAACCTGTTTTATCTCAGCGGTTCAATAGCAAAGAGTTCCTGCTTCTTTTCGGCCAACTCCCAGTTTTCCATCAACTGATCCTGTCGAATCGCCGCCCATCCAAGAAGCATCTTCAGTTGCTTGCTGGGGAAGTTTCCTTCCAACACTTCCAAATCTTTAATGGAGATAATCACTTCTTCTCCGCCATAGGTCGCATGAAAGTGCGGCGGCATGTGATCTGCCCAGTACATTGTAATCTTAATTCCCCGGAACATGGATATTGTAGGCATAAAAACATCTCCTTTTTCTTTATTATAGCAAATGTATAGCAAAAATCAATCGGATTGTAAGTATGAACTCTACTCGGAATTGAAAAGGAACCCTCCGGTAAAACTGTAAACCGGGGGACCTTTTTTGTTTTTAAAAGAGGTTGTCATCGGGAAAATGCTCCATGATATCCTCCACACGGCAGTGGAGAATATTGCAGAGCTTATCAATGGTATTAACCTCCACATTCTGATTCCGGCGGAGGCGGTTAAGCTGGGCGCGGTTGACATTATGGTGGGTATACAGGTCGTATTGACTGATGCCGCGCTCCTTCATGGTTTGCCACAGGCGGTCATATTTGATCACGGTGAAGCTTTTCCCCCATTTCGCAGTTGACTTTTTATCATTATCTGCATAAAATGGGTTTCAGAATAGTGTGCGTATATTAACACCACCAAAAGGGGGAGCCTATGGAAGAAACATTTGTGGATTGGGTATACGATACTTTGACAGGTGTGTTGAATGAGGAGTATTGTCTGCCGGAAGTGGAAAACGCATTTTCGCCGGGGATGCCATGTGATCATATGTATGCGGATGTATATGAAAATTACCAGAGAATATGTGAGAAATACGCGGTGGATTATGACAATGATGTTGAAGGAATCATCAATTCCATGTTTCAGATTGCCAGAGAATTAGGATATAAAATGTATGAATATGGCGCGAAATACGGAATGCAGAAGACGCTGCCAGCGGAGCAGACCGTAACGAAAAGAGAATGACAAATGCCCTGCGGAATTTCCGCAGGGCACTTGCTTTCTTATTCCAGCTCGAATACGCCGGTGTACAGCTGATAATAGGTTCCCTTCTGGGCAATCAGGTCCTCATGGGTGCCCCGCTCGATAATCCTGCCATGGTCCAGCACCATGATGCAGTCGGAGTTCATAACGGTGCTCAGCCGGTGGGCGATAACGAAGACCGTCCGGCCTTTCATCAGGGCGTCCATGCCGTCCTGCACCAGCTTCTCGGTACGGGTATCAATGGAAGAGGTAGCCTCGTCCAGGATCATGACGGGAGGATCCGCCACCGCGGCCCGGGCAATGGCAATGAGCTGGCGCTGACCCTGGGAGAGGCTGGCGCCGTTGCCTGTCAGGACAGTGTCATAGCCCTGGGGCAGCCGGGTGATGAAGTCGTGGGCATTGGCAAGCTTGGCAGCGTGGATACACTCGTCATCCGTGGCATCCAGCTTGCCGTAGCGGATATTGTCCATGACCGTGCCGGTGAACAGGTTGGTATCCTGCAGCACCACGCCCAGAGACCGCCGCAGGTCGGGCTTGCAGATCTTGTTGATGTTGATGTCATCGTAGCGGATCTTGCCGTCGGCAATGTCATAGAACCGGTTAATGAGGTTCGTGATGGTGGTCTTTCCCGCGCCGGTGGCGCCCACAAAGGCGATCTTCTGACCGGGCCGGGCAAAGAGGGTGATGTCATGGAGCACCTCTTTCTCCGGCACATAGCCAAAGTCCACATGATCCATGGTAATGTCGCCTTTCAGCTCCCGGTAGGTAACAGTGCCATCGGCCTTATGGGGGTGCTTCCAGGCCCAGTGGCCGGTGTGCTCGGGGGTCTCGGTGATGGTGCCGTCCGCATGAATAACCGCGTTGACCAGCTTCACATAGCCCTGGTCTTCCTCCGGTGCCTCATCCATCAGGTCGAAAATCCGCTCCGCGCCCGCCAGGGCCATGACGATGGAGTTAATCTGGTTGCTGACCTGGGAAATGGGCTGGTTGAAGGACCGGGACAGGGTCAGAAAAGAGATCAGCTTACCCAGGGTCAGGAGGCTCCCGCCGGAGTAAACAGCAAGCAGGCCGCCCACGATGGCGAGAATGGCATACTGGATATAGCCCAAGTTATTGTTCACGGGGCCCATGACGTTGGAGTAGGCGCCGGCCCGGAAGGCGTTTTCCCGGAGCTTGTCATTGAGGGCATCAAACTCCTTTTCCGCGGTTTCCTCATGGCAGAAAACCTTGACCACCCGCTGGCCGTTAATCATTTCCTCCACATAGCCGTTGACCGCGCCCAGAGCCCTCTGCTGGCCGATGAAGAAGCCGGCGGACTTGCCTGCCACCATCTTGGTGACGTAGATAATGGCAGACACCGTCACCAGCAGCACCAACGTCAGGATGGGAGAGGTAATCACCATGGCGATGAACACCACAATGAGCGTCGCGATAGAGGAAATGCACTGGGGAATGGACTGGGACAGCATCTGCCGCAGGGTATCGATATCGCTGGTGTAGCGGCTCATCAGGTCGCCCACGGGATGGGTGTCAAAATACCGGATGGACAGTGTCTGCATATGGGTGAACATTTCATCCCGGATCGTCTTCTGCGTTCCCTGGCCCACCCGGACCATCAGGAAATTATACAGGAAGGAGGAAAGCATGCCGACAAGATAAATACAGGCCAGCACACCCAGAAACCGCAGCAGGGGGGCGTAATCGGGATCAACCTCAGCCAGCATGGGGGTGATGTAATTGTCCACCAGGGTACCCAGGGAGGCAGAACTTACCGCCTGGGCAATGGCGCTGAAAATAATGCAGATCACGACCACTGCCATGGTGGCCTTGTACTTGGCCATATAGGACAGCAGCCGGGAAATGGTCTGCTTCGGATTTTTGGCCTTACGGCCATCTCCTTTCATTTTTACAGGAGGCATTACTGGAGCCCTCCTTTCTGCTGAGAGAAAAAGACTTCCTGGTAGATAGTGGAGGTCTTCAGAAGCTCGTCGTGGGTGCCCATGGCGGAGATTTTTCCGCCGTCCAGCACCACGATCAGGTCCGCGTCCTGAATGGAGGAGATCCGCTGGGCGATAATGAGCTTGGTGGTACCCGGGATCTCTTCCCGGAAGGCCTTGCGGATCATTGCGTCGGTATGGGTGTCCACAGCGGAGGTGGAGTCGTCCAGAATCAGAATCCTGGGCTTTTTCAGCAGGGCCCGGGCAATGCAGAGCCGCTGCTTCTGACCGCCGGAGACGTTGGTGCCGCCCTGCTCGATGTAGGTATCATAGCCGTCGGGGAAGGTCCTGATAAACTCGTCGGCGCAGGCCAGCTTACAGGCATGGACCAGTTCCTCGTCCGTGGCGTTGGGATCGCCCCACCGGAGGTTTTCCTTGATGGTGCCGGAAAACAGCACGTTTTTCTGCAGCACCATGGAGACGGCATCCCGCAGCACAGTAATGTCATAGTCCCGGACATCGACGCCCCCCACCCGAACGGTGCCCTCGGTGGCGTCATACAGTCTGGGAATCAACTGCACCAGGGTGGATTTGCTGGAACCGGTACTGCCCAGGATGCCCACGGTCATACCGGAGGCAATGTGCAGGTCAATGTTTTCCAGGGCGCTGCGGTCCGCGGTCTTGGAATACCGGAAAGAAACATTGTCAAAATCAATGGAGCCGTCGGAAACCACCGTGACAGGGTCCTTCGGGTTATCCAGATCCGGGATTTCCTCCAGGATCTCGGTGGTACGGCGCAGGGGTGCCCGGGCCATGGTCATCATCACAAACACCATGGACAGCATCATGAGAGAGCTGAGGATCTGGGTGGTGTAGGTGAACATGGAGGTCAGCTGTCCCGTGGTCAGACCCACGGCAATATCATTGCCGGACTGGACCACCATGGCAGCGCCCAGGTAGGAGATAACCAGAATGCAGGTGTAGACTGCCAGCTGCATCAGCGGATTGTTGAAGGCCAGGGTCCGCTCCGCTTTGCAGAAGTCCTTGTAGATTTCCTCGGAGACGGTGGTAAACTTCTGGGTCTCCCGGTCCTCCCGGACGAAGGACTTGACCACCCGGATGCCGTGGAGGTTTTCCTGAACCACATTGTTCAGCTTGTCGTAGGTCCTGAACACCCGGTCAAAGATGGGGTAGACCGTTTTCATCAGGATGTACAGGCCCAGGCCCAGCAGGGGCAGGGCCACGCAGTAGACAAGGCACAGCCGGGGGCTGATGGAAAAGGCGTTGGTGGTAGCGAGGATCAGCATCATGGGGCAGCGGATCGCCATACGAATCAGCATCTGGAAGCCCATCTGGAGGTTGGCCACATCGGAGGTCAGGCGGGTGACAATGCTGGATGTAGAAAACTTATCAATATTGGAAAAGTCGAAGGTCTGCACGTTGTAGTACATGTCGTGGCGCAGGTTCCGGGCAAAGCCGGTGGCAGCGTAGGACGCGAAAAAGGCCGAGGCCACACCGAAAGCCAGAGAACACAAGGCGTACAGCACCAGAACCAGACCGTACTGGACCACGGCGCCCATGTCGCTCATTTCCACACCCAGGTCCACAATTTTGGAAAGGACCAGCGGGATCTTGACCTCCATATAAACCTCGCCGATCATGCACAGCGGGCTGAGGATGGTGGCCCATTTGTATTCCCGGATACACCGGAGAAGTCGTCTTATCATTCTAAAGTATCCTCCTTATGTGGGAACGGTTCCGCCCTTTGTCCCATATTCTGGATGGCGCGGGTGAGATAGGCCGCGAACTGTTCTTTTTCTTCCTTGGTAAAGCCCCGGACAAACCGTTCTTCATTGTTCAGGATGGTTCTGTCCATAATCTCGATGCACTCCCTGCCCTTGGGAAGCATATAAATCCGTTTGCACCGACGGTCCTCCGGATCCGGACGCAGTTCCAAAAACTCTTTCTTTTCCAGACGGGACAAAAGCCCCGACACCGTGGGATGGCTCAGGTGAAAGGCTTCTTCAATATCCCGGGCGCAGGGTGGATTTTCGCAGTGGGCAAGAAAGCCCATGAGATGGCCCTGGGCCGATGTCAGGTCCATGGAAGACAGAGCCTCCGTCATGGCCTGGGACGTACAGCAGTGCAGAATCCGGACAAGATGTCCATAGTGAAGCAAGAGATCACCTCCTAATAGGTAGCAAGCTACGCATCAGTTTACCACGCCGCTTTTCCATATGCAAGCCCTTTCAAAAAAAGTTTACAATTCTGGTTTTCAACAGTAAAGAGACAAATTGGGATTTGGCGCGCCGATAGAACGTGTCATTCCGAACCCAAATTTTCGGTCATTGCGAGCCAGTGCTCACACTGGCGTGGCAATCTCCTGGATAGGAGAACAATTTCTCGTGGAAAAATTCCGGAAAACGGCAGGATAGAACAGTCTGTATGACGATGGGCTGCCCGGAATTCGATGGAGATTGCCACGCCAGTTTTCGAACTGGATCGCAATGACCGGGAAGTCGGCACCCCGCCACCGTACCACGGAACGATACCGAGCGGCGCAGGGCAGAAACGACTACACCAATCTACCGCACGACTTGGCCGCCCGCCCTGCGGGCAAATTCCAATTTGAACGAATAAATGATCCCCAGGCAGGAGAGGATAACCTTTCCTGTCCGGGGACTGGTTATTTGGTATTTTCCCGATGGGACTCCATGTGGCCGGACTGGATCACCGGCGGCTTGGGGTCCGTCATTTCCCAGGGTACGGTTTTCTTTCCATCCTCTTTTTCTTTTTCCGGCATTGCTATCACCCCGGGAACAGGATTCCCCGAAGCGACAACCTTCATGCAAAACAGAAAGCTCCCGCTTTGTCAGGCTCCGATCCCCTGCCCCAGGAAAAACTCCCGGACCTCCGCCACCCGGTCAAAGGGGCTTTGAAGCCCTGCCTCCTCCAGAAACGCCAGGAAATACATTTCCCAGGTGTCCAGGTTTTCTTCATACCGTGTAAGGCCCGCTCCCGCTTCCTCCAGCTCCAGCTGGTACAGCTGCATGGCGGCATCGTTGCTCACCACATAGCTGATGATATACATGGGACTGGTATAGAAATGGGTAATGGTGATGAAATCCCGGCTGTCAAAGACCGCCGCGTCAATGCCAAAGTCTTTCGCCGTCTGTTCATACAGCCGCCGCAGGCCCTCCGGGGTCAGTTCCTCCCCGGAGAGGGAATACATTCGTTCTTCAAAAGACGCATAGCAGCTCTGCTCCACATAGGTGCTCAGGCTGTCGGCAAGCTTCATTCCCCCAAGGTCCCGGTTCTCTTCCCTGTAGCACAGGGTCAGATACTCCATTCCCTGGGAGAATACCTCCTCCACATCGATCCCCGCGGTATTTCCGTAGCTTGCGTAGTCGCTGCAGAAATGGCCGAACTCATGGGCCAGGGTCAGGCTGTCATACCGGTTCAGCCCCGGGTTCATAAAGAGAAACGGCTCTTCATAGGAAGGCAGGTACAGTTCAAAGGAGGCGTTATATTTATTGGGCGAATAGGCAACGTCATACAGGCCGGCCCGCTCCATCAGCCGGAAAGCCTCCCAGACTGTGCCGCCCATGGCCTCCACCGCGCCGCGAACGGATTCCAGGGTCTTCGCTTCCGAAGCGTACTCCCCCGCCACGTCCCAGAGGCTGCCGTCCAGATCGCGGTACAGGGGCACCAGCTGCTCCCGGATTTCCTCCATGTACTGCCGCGCCTGGGCCGGGGTATAGTCCCGGTAATAATAGAAATCGTAAGCAAAGTCAATATAGCTGTCATAGCCCTGGCACCGGGCCTGCTGCTGCCGGTTCCGGATCATATCCGCCAGCACCTGGGCCATTTCCTCCCAGCAGCTGTCGTAAAATTTCGGGGAACCATAGGCAGCCTCAGGCGTTCCGTTGGACAGGGCGTAGTACCGGCTGCGCAGCTCGCTTTCCCCGTCCATCAGGGCCAGGAATTCCTCGCTGTACATACTCTCCCCCTGGTAGGCATCAAAGAACCCGGCGCCAAAATAGTCGTCGCCTTCCAGCTCCCGGCGCAGCGGGGAGGCTGCCAAAACTCTGTACAGTTCGTCCAGCATGCTGTCCACCCGGGAAGAAAGTCTTGTACAGTAGTCGTATTCCTCGGCGTTTTCCTCATTGGTTAGATCAGCGCTGTAGCGGATGTCTGCCAGGGAGTAGGCGGTGTAGAACCGGTCATAGGCATCATAAAACCCATTGATTCCATTCGTGACGGCGTCCAGATCCTTATCCTGGGCGGCCTGCTCCGTTTGGGCAAGAAGTGTTTCCAGCTCCGTCAGGTCCGGCCGGGTATATTCCATTTGGGAATAGGGAATCACCTGGCTGCGTTCGATGGCCTCCCGCAATGAGTGTCCGCCACCAGCCGCACCGGCGGCCTGACCCAGAGCGCGGAAAAAGCCGCCCACATCCACCGCGCCGCAGCCGGTAAGAAGCAGGCAAAGGCAGAGGGCAAAAATCAATACTTTCTTTTTCATAGGATTCTCCATAACTACGTTTGTACGGGTATCGTCTTTTGCGGCAAACGGATAAATTGGTATTTATCGAATTCCCGGTCATTGCGATAAAGTAGCGCACACCGGCGTGGCAATCCCCCGGTTAGACGTACCACTTCTCGTGGATAAATTACAGAAAACGTCGCAAAAGAACGGTCTGTATGACGATGGGCTGCCCGGAATTCGATGGAGATTCCCACACCAGTGTGCGCACTGGTTCGGAATGACACGTTCTGACGGTACGCCAAATTCCAATTTTCCGCACTGCCGCGGTATGCAATGTTTCTATGTGGAAATCACCGGTCAAACAGGGGCTTGACCTTCCGGCGGTAAATGCGGGTAAAGAGCAGCATTGTCACAAGGCCGCTGGCTATCTCCGCAATGGGAAATGCCCACCACACATTGTGGACGCTGCCGGTGAGACTCAGCAGGTAGGCCGTGGGCAGCAGCACAAACAGCTGACGGCAGAGGGATACAATGGTGGAATAGATTCCGTTTCCCAGGGCCTGAAAGCACGCTCCCAGAATAATACAGAACGCGGCGATGGGGAAATGGAAGCTGATGATCCGCAGGGCACTGGTGCCGATGGCAAGGAATTCCTCCGAGGGGTTGAACAGCCCCAGAAGCAGTCCGGGAGCCAGCTGGAACGCCAGCAGTCCCGCCAGCATGATGCACACGGCAACGGAGCAGGCCACCCGAAGGGTTTTCACGATCCTCTCCGGCTTTTCCGCACCGTAGTTATAGGCGATAATGGAAATCGTGGCGTTATTCATACCGAACAGGGGCATGAAGAAGAAGCTCTGGAGCTTGAAATACACACCGAACACACCGGTAGCCGTCTCCTGAAAGCTCTGGAGGATCTGGTTCATACCGAAATTCATAACGGAGCCGATGGCGTTCATCACAATTGCGGGAACACCCACCGCCAGAATCGGTCCGATGCTGGCTTTCACGGGCTTCAGGAACCGGAAGGACAGATGCACATCAGAATTGAACCGGAAATTGCAGTAGACACACAGGATCGCTCCCACCCACTGCCCGATCACCGTAGCCACCGCGGCGCCGGCAACACCCATGGCAGGGATGCCGAACCAGCCGTGAATGAAAATAGGGTCAAGCACAATATTGATAATGGCCCCGGTGGCCTGGATAAACATGGTATGCAGCGTGCGCCCCGTGGCCTGCAGCAGCCGCTCCCCCAGAATCTGCACAAACACGCCCAGGGTAAAGATGCAGCAGATGCTGGTATAGGCAATGCCGCCCTCCACGGTCTCGGCGACCTGGGACTGCATACGGTAATAGGGCCGGACGCCGAAAATGCCAAAGAGCACAAAGAGCACCACGGCAATGCACATGAGAAAAACGCCGTTTCCCGCCGCCCGGTCCGCAGCCTCCTGATTCTTCTGTCCCAAGCTCTTGGAGAGCAGGGAATTGACACCCACACCGATACCCACGGCAAAGCCGATCTGCATATTCTGCACCGGGAACGCCAGGGACAGGGCGGTGACCGCGCTTTCCGACACCTGGGACACATAAACACTGTCCACAATGTTGTAAAGGGCCTGTACCAGCATGGAAATAATCATGGGCAGCGCCATGTTCAGCAGCAGTCTGGGAACGGGCATCACGCCCATCTTGTTTTCTTCCAATGTATTTGCTTTCATACGAACTCCTAAAATCGTTTGTTTTCGTCTCTATTATACCGGAATATAATTTGTATGCAAGAGGAAAATCACCGCCCGGATAGATGCGCTGCCCTTTTTTGCAGTTTTTCCGGAAAAGGGGGTATACTTTTCCCCGCGTATTTGGTATACTGGGAAAAATAGGAGGAGAAACATATGCAGAAAGTATTGGATCAGATTTCAGAAAAAATGTCCCGGGCCTTTGCAGATGCGGGCTACGACCCGTCCTACGGGCGGGTGACGGTGTCCAACCGGCCGGACCTGTGCGAATATCAGTGCAACGGTGCCCTTGCCGCAGCCAAGCAGTATCACTGCGCCCCCATTCAGATTGCGAAAGCGGTAGCAGCCCAGCTGGATGAGACCGACTATGACCTGGTGGAGGCGGTGATGCCGGGCTTTATCAACCTGAAGCTCTCCGGCGCCTTCCTGCAGCGGTATGTGGAGACCATGCGCACCGAGCCGGACTTCGGCACGGAGAAGATCGGTGCGGGGAAGACCGTGGTGGTGGACTACGGCGGCGCCAATGTGGCAAAGCCCCTGCACATCGGCCACCTCCGCCCCGCCATTATCGGCGAAGCCCTGAAACGGCTGCACCGGTATCTGGGCTACCGGACTATCGGGGATGTCCACCTGGGCGACTGGGGCCTGCAGATGGGCCTCATTATCGCCGAGCTTCACCGCCGCCAGCCGGAGCTTCCCTATTTTGACGAAGCTTTCACCGGCCCCTACCCCACGGAGCCGCCCTTTACCCTGTCGGAGCTGGAGGAAATCTACCCCACCGCCTCCGCCCGGAAGAAAGAGGACGAGGCCTTTGCCCGGGAGGCCCACATTGCTACCTTCCAGCTTCAGCAGGGCCGCCCCGGTTACCGGGCCATCTGGCAGCACATTATGAACGTGTCCCTTGCCGACCTGCACCGGGTCTACGACGCCCTGGATGTCCACTTTGATGTGTGGCTGGGAGAAAGCGACGCGGACCCCCTGATCCCCGATATGCTGGCGGACCTCAAACAGCGGGGCTTCGCCGTGGAGAGCGAGGGCGCCCTGGTTTTCCCCGTGGCAGAGCCCGGAGACAAAAAAGAGGTCCCTCCCTGCATTCTGGTCAAGTCCGACGGCGCCGCCATTTACGCCACCACGGACCTGGCGACCCTGGTTCAGCGGCAGCGGGACTACGCCCCGGACAAGATTCTCTACGTCACCGACAAGCGCCAGGCCCTGCACTTTGAACAGGTGTTCCGGGCGGCGAAGAAAAGCGGCATCATCCCTGAGAGTACTCAGTTGGAGCACCTGGGCCACGGTACCATGAACGGCAGCGACGGCAAGCCCTTCAAGACCCGGGACGGCGGCGTCATGCGTCTGGAGACACTGCTTTCGGATATGACCGCCTTTGTCCGGGCCAAGGTTGTGGAAAACCGGATCGTGGACGACAGTGAGGTGGATGCCACCACCGCGAAGATCACCCTGGCCGCCCTGAAATACGGCGACCTGTCCAACCAGCCCACCAAGGATTACAATTTTGATGTGGAGCGGTTTGCCGCCTTTGAGGGCAACACCGGTCCCTACCTGCTGTACACCATCGTCCGGATCAAGAGCATCCTGGCAAAATACGGCAAATGGGAGGACCTGCCCATCCGTCTGCCCGCCAATCCCTATGCCAAGGATGTCATGCTGGCCCTGACCAAGTTTGACCCCACCCTGGACACCGCTCTGCGCACCTCCAGTCCCAATGTGCTGTGCGCCTACCTCTTTGACCTGGCAGGGGCCGTCAACAAGTTCTACCATGAGACCCGGATCCTCTCCGAGGAGGACAAGGCGCTGCAGGAAGGGTATATTGCCCTTATCGGCCTTTCCATGAACGTTCTGGAAACGGGCATTCACCTGCTGGGCTTCTCCGCTCCCGAAAAAATGTAACGGCAGCTTAACGCATCTGCTCTGTAAATTGGAATTTGGCGGGCCGTCAGAACGTGTCATTCCGAACCAGTTCTCAAACTGGTGTGGGAATCTCCATCGAATTCCCGAATCACGAATGTCATACCCCGTAGGGGCGCTCATTGAGCGCCCGGCAGGGAAAGGTGACCTATTCGTATTTCTTTCGGCGAAAAGGCACCATACGACGTGAATTTATGCTGGAATTCGGTGCGTTTTCGCGGGCGGTCAATGACCGCCCCTACGAATGGATGACGATAGGCTATCTGAAATTCGATAAAGACCACCGAATTGTCAACTGTCCACTGTCAACCTGGGCGTAGCCCGGCAAATACCAATTTGCCGCAATACCGGGCGAAAACAATAAGATTCAATCTGCAGAACACCGCCGATCCTTTCGGATCGGCGGTGTTCTATATTACCGAAAATATTACTTCGCGAAGACCCGCTTCAGGTTTACGAACCGGGGCAGGCCGTCTTCCTTGACCATGCCGGTCTCGCCCTGGATAAGGGGCAGGCAGTAGTTGATGAAGCCCTCGTTCACGCCGTTGTGGGCCTCGTTGATCCACTCCATGGGGACCTTCTTCTCGGTGTTGGCAACCAGGCTCAGGTCAAAGAGCTCCGGCTCGCAGCGGTAGCCGTTTTCGTCCCGGGTGCACTTAAAGCCAACCATCTTGTCGGTGATACCGGCAACCGCGGACTCCACGGCCACCTTGCCGGACATGAAGGACTCGGCAATGTCGGTGCCGGAGGCGCAGTGGGCAGCGCAGCGCTGCAGCAGGCTCAGCTCAATGGGACGAACCTTGACGCCGCCCAGAGCAGCCTTCACCACATCCGCCAGACGGGCAGCCAGACCGCCCAGCTGGGCATGGCCGAAGCCGTCGGTGCCGGAGGTCTTTGCCTCGGAAACGAAGGTGCCGTCGGCGTAGTGGATACCCTCGGAAACGGCCACCAGGCAGTTCTTCTTCTCGGCATAGACGCGCTTGACATCGGCGAGGAAAGCATCCATGTCAAAGTCCACCTCGGGCAGATAGACGAGGTCGGGGCCGTCGCCCTTGATGCCTGCCAGAGCGGCAGCGGCGGTCAGCCAGCCGGCGTGACGGCCCATGCACTCCACGATGGTGACCATGCCGGTGTCGTACACCTGGCAGTCACGGCTGACCTCCATGAAGGAGGTGGCGATATACTTGGCAGCGGAAGCAAAGCCGGGGCAATGATCGGTGCCGGCCAGGTCATTGTCGATGGTCTTGGGCACGCCCATGACCCGGCATTCATAGCCAACCTTAGCCATGTACTTGGAAATCTTGTTGCAGGTGTCCATGGAGTCATTGCCGCCGTTATAGAAGAAGTAACGGACATCGTACTTCTTGAAGATCTCCAGGATCCGCTTATAGTCGGTGTCGTCCACATCGGGATCGGCGATCTTGTAGCGGCAGGAGCCCAGAGCGGAAGAGGGCGTATGGAGCATGTTCTCCAGCTCCTTGGGATCTTCCTCGTCCATGATCATGAGCTGATCATTGAGCACACCCTTGATGCCGTGGAACGCGCCGTAGACCTTGGTGATGCTGGGGTTTTCCAGGCCGGTCTTGATCACGCCATAGGCAGAGCAGTTGATAACAGAGGAAGGACCGCCGGACTGACCGATGATCAGAGAGCCGACAAGATTCTTTTCGGACATATTGGATACCTCCAGTAATATAATAAATATTTTTTTATGGATTTTGACGGCTATGCCTTCTTCATAGCCCTATACGAATTTTATTATAACACAATTCTCTTTGTATGGCAAATATTTTTATTGAAATCAGGGAAATTTGTGCTATAATGGCATCATGAAATGGGGCGACACCCCTGAATTGAGAAAGGATGATTTTATGGCACTTGTTACTTCTACCGAGATGTTCAAGAAGGCTTATGCCGGCGGCTACGCCATCGGCGCTTTCAATGTGAACAATATGGAAATCGTGCAGGCCATCACCGAGGCCTGCCGGGAGGAGAAGGCTCCCGTCATTCTCCAGGTGTCCAAGGGCGCCCGGGCTTACGCCAACCACACCTACCTTGTGAAGCTGGTGGAGGCCGCCGTCATTGAATGCCCCGAGATTCCCATTGTTCTGCACCTGGACCACGGCCCCGACTTCGAGACCTGCAAGGCCTGCATCGACGGCGGCTTTACCTCCGTCATGATCGACGCTTCCTCCAAGCCCTTTGAGGAGAACATTGAGATCACCCGTAAGGTTGTCGAGTACGCCCATGACCACGGTGTTGTGGTCGAGGCTGAGCTGGGCACCCTGGCCGGCATTGAGGATGATGTGAAGGTCGCCGCCCATGCCGCTTCCTACACCCGTCCCGAGGAAGTGGAGGAGTTCGTCTCCAAGACCGGCTGTGACTCTCTGGCCATTGCCATCGGCACCAGCCACGGCGCTTACAAGTTCACCCCTGAGCAGTGCACCCGGAATGAAAAGGGCATCCTGGTTCCCCCTCCCCTGCGCTTCGACGTGCTGGAAGAGGTTTCCAAGCGCCTGCCCGGCTTCCCCATCGTGCTCCATGGCTCCTCTTCCGTGCCTCAGGACTACGTGAAGATGGTCAACTCCCATGGCGGCAAGATGCCCGACGCCGTGGGCATCCCCGAGGAGCAGCTGCGTCACGCCGCTGAGCTGTCCGTCTGCAAGATCAACATCGACTCCGACCTGCGTCTTGCCATGACCGGCACCATCCGTAAGTTCTTCGAGGAGCATCCCGACAAGTTTGATCCCCGTGAGTACCTGAAGCCCGCCCGTGCCAACATCAAGGAACTGGTCCGCCACAAGCTGGTTGACGTTCTGGGCTGCGCCGGCAAGGCCTAATTTCCCATTACACACAAAATTCCGGTCCCTTTTCAGGGGCCGGAATTTTTTATGTCATAACGGTTCAGTCGTATCCTGAAACATTCGATAAATGATCGTTTAGCGCACTGGCGCGGTATCGAATTCCCGGTCATTGCGATAAAGTAGCGCACACTGGCGTGGCAATCTCCCGGTTAGAGGAACGCGGTCACAATGACGATGGAGATTCCCACACCAGTTTGAGAACTGGTTCGGAATGACACATAACTTGGAACGCAGCCTGCTGTACGATGGAGATTGCCACGAGCCAAGGGGTGCTCCGCTAAACGATCATTTACCAGAAGAAAACAGACGCAGCTGAATAGAAACCTTATATCTTTTCTTTCAGCATTTGCCGGATGTAACAGAAGGTCTCCTCCTCGCCCCGGTCCTGGAGCATACGAAGAAGAACTTCCAGTTCCTCCCGGGTCTTTGGGTGCATCAGCTCCCGCTCCCGGCTTTTGAGGAAATAGTTCAGTGCCGAAGCCTGAGTATAGGCTTTCCCCTCATAGGTCTTGCAGGCGGCAATCCGGTCCATCACCATCTCCGCAAGATAACGCCTGGGCATGGGGACGCTTTCATAGCACCTGGTCTGCCGGTTCATGTCCGTCCAATATTCATAGTGGTGCCGGTTGCGTCCCTTGTGGTGCATCCAGGCCTCGCTGTAGCCCTTGTCCTCCCGTTCGGCGGCGTTGGGACTGCGGGTGCCCTGGTAGTACCGGGCCCCCTCCCAGAACTCCGTGGGGGAATACTTGGAAAGGTCATGGGTCAGGCCCTGGTAAATGAGGCCCACCCGGAAGCACCCAGCCATCACCAGAAACCGGTGGTGGGTAATGGTTTTTAAGTGCCCCCAGGCCTTTTTCGCGGTGATCTTCATAGCTTATCCTTCCGAAACCACGATCTCAGAGACCTTTAGCCCCGGATTGCGGCGGCAGGTGAAATCAATGGCCCAGAAGCTTGTGAACACCAGGAGCTTGCCGTCCCGGTAGTCCTCCAGAAGCTCCGCGTCTGAGCCCAGATTCAGGTCATCCAGATCCCCGGGGTATTCATCAATCCGGCGGATCTCCTCATAGGGAAGGCCCTCCATCCGCAGCTCCACACCGTACTCACTTCGCATCCGGTACTGGAATACGTCAAACTGCAATGTGCCCACCACGCCTACAATGACTTCCTCCATACCGGAGTTTGGCACCTTGAAAATCTGAATGGCGCCCTCCTGGGCAATCTGCTCCGTACCTTTCACAAACTGCTTGCGCTTCATGGAATCCTTTGCGGACACCCGGGCAAAGTGCTCCGGGGCAAAGGTGGGGATGCCGGAATAGGTAAATTTCTTTCCCGGCACGGTAATGGTATCGCCGATGGAGAAGATACCCGGGTCAAACACACCGATCACGTCCCCGGCGTAGGCCTCCTCCACAATCTCCCGTTCGGCAGCCATCAGCTGCTGGGGCTGGCTCAGGCGCATTTTCCGCCCGCCCTGGACATGATAGTATTCTGCCTCCCGCTGGAACTTGCCGGAGCAGATGCGCATAAAGGCAAGCCGGTCCCGGTGGGCCTTATTCATGTTGGCCTGGATCTTAAAGACAAAGGCGGAGAAGTCCTCACCGAAAGGATCGATGACACCGCAGTCGGCCACCCGGGCCAGAGGCGGCGGGGTCAGCTTCAGGAAGGATTCCAGGAACGGCTCAATGCCGAAATTGGTCAGGGCGGAGCCGAAGAACACCGGGCTCAGCCGGCCGTGCTCCACTTCCTCCGGATCCATTTCCCGTCCGGCGGACAGCAGCTCCACATCGTCAATAAGCTGACGGTGCTTTTCCTCGCTGCCAAGGAGGTCTGCCACCTGGGGGTCATACAGGTCCACCGCCATTTCCGCGGCTTTGTTCTTTCCGGAGACACCGGAGAAGAACAGAAGCTTGCTCTTTTCCCGGTCATAGACGCCCTGGAAATCCTTGCCGGAGCCGATGGGCCAGTTCATGGCATAGGTCTCAATGCCCAGCTCCCGTTCCAGCTCATCCAGCAGGTCAAAGGGGTCCTTAGTCTCCCGGTCCAGCTTATTGATAAAGGTAAAGATGGGGATATGGCGCATGGCGCAGACCTTGAAAAGCTTCCGTGTCTGGGGCTCCACGCCCTTGGCGCCGTCAATGACCATCACCGCCGAGTCCGCCGCCATGAGGGTGCGGTAGGTATCCTCGGAAAAGTCCTGGTGGCCGGGGGTATCCAGAATGTTGATGCAGAAGCCGTCATACTGGAACTGCATCACCGACGAGGTGACGGAAATACCACGCTGCTTCTCAATCTCCATCCAGTCGGAGGTAGCAGCCCGGGAATTCTTCTTTCCCTTGACCACACCGGCCTGGGCGATGGCGCCGCCGTAGAGCAGGAATTTTTCCGTTAAGGTGGTTTTACCGGCGTCCGGGTGGGAAATAATGGCAAAGGTCCGCCGCCGGCTGATCTCTTCTTTTAATGTTGACATGGTTCGTTCCTCCTGTGTTATTTTTTATTTACAAGGGGAACACGCTACGTTGGACCCATGGGAACCATATGCGGCCTCCTGAAATCTGGATTTTTGGACATTAGGATTAGTTTACCATATTTTTTCCGGAGTTTCAAGAGGATAAACCCAATCCCGTGATGTCTTCTTCTGGGAGCGGACCGTTACTTCCATCGCTTCACGACGATTCAGCAACGTGCAAAATTGGAATTTGGCGGCAGGGCCGACAGCCAAGTCGTGCGCAAAATATGTGTCGTCGTTTTTGCCCTGCGCCGCTCGGTATCGTTCTATAGCAGTTCGGCAAATTGGAATTTATCGAATTCCCGGTCATTGCGAAGAGTAGACCGACGTCACTGGTGTGGCAATCTCCTGGTTAGACGTACAATTCCTCATAGATGGATTTCGGTAACAGTTGCATAAGAACGGCCAGGATGACGATAGATTACCCGAAATTCGATGGAGATTCCCACACCAGTCTGCGGACTGGTTCGGAATGACCTGTTCTGACGGCCCGGTAAATTCCAATTTCCCTTTCTCCGTCTCCGTCCCGGGGGAACCGGTTCATAATTTGTTTACGGATTTTATGAAAATAGGGCTTGCTTTTTTGGGGCTGTTGCGTTATGATATGTTAGCACTCAGGAAGCAAGAGTGCTAACCATTCTTTCGTAGATGATCGCGGCCGGGCGGCCGCCAGTCTAAATACATTTTGTATGGAGGAATTGAAATGAAACTGAAACCCATGGCAGACAATGTGCTGCTCAAGTCCCACGAGACCCAGGAAACCACCGCTTCCGGCATCATCCTGGCCACCACCAGCAAGGAGAAGCCCGCGATCTACGAGGTCGTCTCCGCTGGCCCCGGCACCAAGGATGTGACCATGACCGTGGTTCCCGGCGACAAGGTCGTTGTGGGTAAGTACACCGGCACCGATGTGACCATCGACAAGGTGGAGTACAAGTTTGTCAAGCAGGATGACATCCTGGCTGTCGTTACTGACTAAGGAGGAAATGAATCATGGCGAAAATGATCGTATATGGCGAAGACGCCCGCAAGAAGCTGCAGTCCGGCATTGACCAGCTGGCCAATACCGTTAAGGTTACCCTGGGCCCCAAGGGCCGGAACGTTGTTCTGGGCAAGAAGTACGGCGCTCCCCTCATCACCAATGACGGCGTGACCATCGCTAAGGAAGTGGAGCTGGAGGATGCCTTTGAGAACATGGGCGCCCAGCTCATCCGGGAAGTCGCCACCAAGACCAACGATGTGGCCGGCGACGGTACCACCACCGCTACCCTGCTGGCCCAGGCCATCACCCGCGAGGGCCTGAAGAACCTGTCCTCCGGCGCCAACCCCATGGTCATGCGCAAAGGCATTGAAAAGGCCGTTGCCGCTGCCGTTGCCGCCATCAAGGAGCACTCCGTTCCCGTGAACGGCTCCGACGACATTGCCAGAGTCGGCACCGTTTCCTCCGGCGACGAGAGCGTGGGTAAGCTGATTGCCGAGGCCATGGAAAAGGTGGGCACCGAGGGTGTCATCACCATCGAAGAGAGCAAGACCGCCGAGACCGGCCTGGATGTTGTGGAAGGCATGCAGTTTGACCGGGGCTATATCTCCCCCTACATGGTCACCGACACCGACAAGATGGAGGCCGTGCTGGACGACGCTTACCTGCTCATCACCGATAAGAAGATTTCCAACATTCAGGACATCCTGCCCGTGCTGGAGCCCATCGTGAAGTCCGGCCGGAAGCTCGTGATTATCGCCGAGGATGTGGAGGGCGACGCCCTGGCTACCCTGCTTCTCAACCGTCTGCAGGGCCGCTTCAACGTGGTCTGCGTGAAGGCCCCCGGCTTCGGCGACCGCCGCAAGGAAATGCTCCAGGATATTGCCATCCTGACCGGCGGCACCGTGATCTCCAGCGAGCTGAACATGAACCTGGAGGACGCCACCATGAACGATCTGGGCCACTGCCGTCAGGTCGTTGTCACCAAGGATAACACCACCATTGTTGACGGCGACGGCAGCAAGGAAGACATCGCTGCCCGTGCCCACATGATCCGCGCTTCCATCGCCACCACCACCTCCGACTATGACCGGGAGAAGCTCCAGGAGCGTCTGGCGAAGCTGTCCGGCGGCGTTGCCGTCATCAAGGTCGGCGCCCAGACCGAGGTCGCCATGAAGGAGAAGAAGCTGCGGGTTGAGGACGCTCTGAACGCCACCCGCGCCGCTGTGGAAGAGGGCATCGTTGCCGGCGGCGGCACCGCCCAGGTCAACGCCATCGAGGCCGTTGAGAAGCTGGTCGGTACCCTCCAGGGCGACGAGCGCACCGGCGCCAAGATCATCGCTGTAGCTCTGCAGGCCCCTGTCCGCCAGATCGCGGAGAACGCCGGTGTGGACGGCAGCGTGGTCTTTGAGAAGATCCGCTCCAGCGGCAAGATCGGCTTTGGCTACAACGCCGCCACCGAGGAGTATGTGGACATGATCTCCGCGGGCATCGTGGACCCCACCAAGGTCACCCGTTCCTCCCTGGAAAACGCCGCTTCCATCGCCTCCTGCGTGCTGACCACCGAGTCCCTGGTTGCGGATAAGCCCGACCCCGCTGCTGACGCTGCCGCGGCTGCTGCCGCTTCCCAGGCCGGCGGAATGTACTAATCCATTTCTGATTCCCAAAAGAACCAGCGCCCTTTCGGACGCTGGTTCTTTTTTGCATAGGCTCTGTCACAACAAATGGTTGATTTTTGACGAGAAATAGCGTATAATAAT
>CAMCCS010000009.1 GCA_945873295.1 uncultured Clostridia bacterium | reverse complement strand
GTGTTGCCGTCCATGGTTTTAAATTTTCTTGCCAAAACGAATTACCTCCTAAAGGATTCAATTTTTGTCGTTTCTATCATAGCACTTTTTGTCGGGTTTGTAAAGCCGGAGATTCTCCTGTTTTGGATATTTTCCGAGGAATTTGTTAGCTGGCCCCCGGGGAAATGGCAGCGGCCCAAGGGCTCTTTTCTGAAAATAAAGATTGCGTTTTCTGTACAAATGCGATATTCTATTAAAAGATTGCCCTGCGTGAAGTCGTGCACGGGCAGAATGAAAAAAGAGAGAACGGGAGAGAAAGCTATGGTTTGCAGCGTCCGCACCCTGGGCATCACCGGCATCCGCGGAAACGGCGTGATGGCGGAGTGTTTCATTTCCAACGGTCTTCCGGGCTTTGATATTGTTGGCCTGCCGGACGCGGCGGTGAAAGAAGCGAGGGAGCGGGTCCGGGCGGCGGTGAAAAGCAGCGGACTGCGTTTTCCCGTGAGCCGGATCACCGTAAACCTGGCGCCTGCCAGCCAGAAAAAGGCGGGCACCCACTATGACCTTCCCATTCTTTTGAGTATTCTTGCCGCCTCCGGGGAGGTAAAGAAGCCGGAGCCCGGCGACGCCTTTTTGGGAGAAGTGAGCCTGGACGGCAAGCTTCGCAGCGTGTCCGGTGTGCTTCCCATGGCCCTTGCCGCCAAGCAGGAGGGAATCCGCAGGCTTTTTGTTCCTGCTCAGAATGCCGCTGAGGCGACTCTCGCCCGGGGGCCGGTCATTATCCCCGTGCATACGGTGGAGGAACTGGTCCGGGGACTGAACGGGGAAACTGAAATCTGCCCGGAGCCTGTCTGGGTCCCGGCGGAAAGCGGGGATACCGGTCCGGACTTTAAGGATGTACTGGGACAGGAAAACGTGAAGCGGGCATTGGAGGTTGCCGCGGCGGGCAGCCATAATATTCTTCTCATCGGCCCTCCCGGCTCCGGAAAGAGCATGCTCAGCAAGCGCCTGCCCTCTATTTTGCCGGATATGACCTGGGAGGAATCCTTGGAAGTCAGCCAGATCTATTCTGTAATGGGCCTTCTCACGGCAAAGCATCCCCTTGTGACCCGGCGGCCCTTCCGTGGGCCCCACCATACCGTGTCCAATGCCGGACTGGTGGGCGGCGGCAGCAATCCCAAGCCCGGAGAGATCTCCATGGCCCACAAGGGCGTGCTGTTTCTTGACGAGCTGCCGGAATTCCGAAAGGATTCTCTGGATCTGATGCGCCAGCCTTTGGAGGACGGTATCGTGACCATTTCCCGGGCCAGCGGCTCGGTGACCTACCCGGCGGAATTTATGATGGTCTGTGCCATGAACCCCTGTAAATGCGGCTGGTACGGAGACCCCAGCGGCAGGTGCCGGTGCAGCGAACAGTCGGTAGAGAACTACCAGAGCCGGATCTCTGGCCCCATGCTGGATCGGATCGATATTATGGTGGAGGTCAGCGCCGTCCACTTTGAGGAGCTTCGTGTCCGGGCGGAGGCGGAGCCATCGGCACGGATTAAGGAGCGGGTGAACGCTGCCCGGCAGATTCAGAACAGCCGTTACGGGGTAAAAAGCGGTATGTGCAACGCCCGGATGGGGCCGGAGGAACTGCGGGTCTTCTGTGCGTTGTCCGACGAATGCGCGGAGCTCATGCGCCAGGCCTTTGACGCCATGGGCCTTACCGCCAGAAGCTATGACCGGATTTTAAAGGTTGCCCGAACCATAGCGGATCTGGACGGCAGCCGGGACATTCAGCCCATGCACCTGGCGGAGGCCATTCAGTACCGGGCAGTCAAGCTGGGAAACCGGTAAAAGGGGTGTTTTCATGACGGTAAATGAATATCAGCGCCTGGCCATGTCTACATTGAATCCGGCCCTGGACCGGAAAGAGGTCCTTATCAACAGCGTGATGGGCTTGTGCGGGGAGTCCGGGGAGGCTATCGACATTGTGAAAAAGTGGCTGGCCCAGGGACATGCGCTGGATAAAGAGCGCCTGACAAAGGAACTGGGGGATGTGGCCTGGTATCTTGCCGAGGCGGCTACGGCGCTGGATATTCCCCTGGAATCCATATTCCAAGAGAATCTTGAGAAACTGAAAAACCGGTATCCGGAGGGCTTTGATACCCAGAAGTCTGTGGCGCGGCTGTCCGGAGACCTGTAAGGAGCGGAATAAATGAACGAGATTTTTTTGATGAAGCTGGGAGAGATCGTCCTCAAGGGCGGCAATAAGCACCAGTTTGAAAACCGTCTCCGGGGGAATGTCCGGCGGCGCATGAAGCCTTACGGCAACTTTGATGTGTATATCCTCCAGTCCACGGTGTATGTGGAGCCCAAGGATGACTGCGCCGATGTGGACGGAGCCTGGGAGGCCTGCAAGTCCATTTTCGGCGTGGTGAGCCTGTGCCGCTGCCGTCCCTGCGAGAAGAACATGGACGCAATTTTCGAAGCGGTGGAAGCGTACCTGGGGGAGGACCTGGATATGGCAGCCTCCTTTAAGGTGGAGTCCAAGCGCTCGGACAAGCAGTTCCCCCTGACCTCCATCCAGATCTCCCAGGAGATCGGCGGACGGATTGCCGAGGCCCATCCGGGCTGCCAGGTGGATGTGCACCATCCTGCCTATACGGTATATGTGGAGGTCCGGGATTTCTCGGCCTACGTCCACGGTCCGGCGGAGCCCGGTGCCGGCGGCCTGCCCACCGGCGTGGGCGGACGGGGCATGTGTTTGCTCTCCGGGGGCATTGACTCCCCGGTGGCGGCCTATATGATGGCAAAGCGTGGCCTGGAGATCGAGACGGTGCATTTCTTCTCCTATCCCTATACCTCCCAGCTTGCCAAGGACAAGGTTCTGGAGCTTGCCCGCCTCGTCACCCGGTTCAGCGGCCGGATGACGGTGAATGTGGTGCCCTTTACGGAAATTCAGGAGGCCATCCGGGACAACTGCCCGGAGGAATACTTTACCCTGGTCATGCGCCGGTTTATGATGGAAATTGCCCAGCGCATTGCCAAGGAGGACGGCTGCGGCTGCCTGATCACCGGCGAGAACCTGGGCCAAGTGGCGTCCCAGACCATGGAGGCCATGGCGGTGACCGGGGCCGTGGTGGATATTCCTGTTTTCATGCCCCTGGTAGGAATGGATAAGGAAGAGATCATCACCATCGCCCGGAAGATCGGCACCATGGAAACTTCCATCCTGCCCTATGAGGACTGCTGCACAGTATTTACCCCCAAGCATCCCAAGACCAAGCCCTCCCTGGGCGGCGTGCTCCACGCGGAGGAACCCCTGGACCGGGAGGCACTGATCGCCCGGGCCATTGCCGGGGTGGAAAAGATCAAGGTGGCCTACCATGACAGCGCTTTGCTCTGAGCTGCTATCCGCCCTGGCTGGGAAGACCCTGGTCACGGCGGAGAGCTGTACCGGCGGCGGCATCGGGGCGGCCCTGACCGGGGTCTCCGGCAGCTCGTCGGTATATAAGGGCGGGATCATCAGCTATACCAACTGGGTCAAGGAACACTTTCTCCGTGTGGACAGAAAGCTTCTTGATACGGTTGGAGCGGTGTCCGCGCCTGTGGCGCAGGCTATGGCGAAAGGTGCCCGGGAGACGATGGAGGCGGACATAGCGGTCTCCGTCACTGGCCTGGCTGGACCTACAGGTGACGATTTCGGCAATCCGGTAGGCACGGTTTTCATCGGCTACAGCGACGAAGCAAGAACGTTGTCTCGGGAGTATCATTTCCCCGGCAGCCGGGAGGAGGTCCGTGCCGCCGCCGTGGAAGCGGCAGTCCGTCTGGCGCTGGAAATGCAGCAGCAGAAAAACGCCTGAAAAGAAAAAATGGGCTGTCTCACTAAGAAGCTCCTTCATCAGAATGAACAAAAACACTGTCATTGCGAACCAGTGACCGACGTCACTGGTGTGGCAATCTCCATCTTTAGAGGTATGCAGCCTCGAATACGATGGAGATTCCCACGCCAGTGTGCGCACTGGCTCGGAATGACAGTTTTTTGTGTGGAGTTTTACCTTAGTGAGACAGCCCCATTCGTGTCTTATTCGGGCTTGACGGCACGGATGGCTGCGAAAGTGGGAATTCCCATATCGTGGAGCCTGCCGTATCCGTTGGTGTCTTCATAAAGGGCCGTGATCTGAAAGCCTGCCGCAAGCTGACCGCCTATCTGATCCTCCAGGGTATGGGAGAACTGGACGCCGCTGTCGGACTGCTGAAGCTCCGCCATAAGGGCAGGGTTTGCAATGGGGTCGAAAGGAAGACTGTTTACGATCCGTTCTTCCTTTTCATCCACCAGGAAATTGATCCCCATGTCGTAGCCGCCCAGGAGGACGCCGCCGGGCTTCAAAACCCGGAAGCACTCCCGGAAGATGGGCCGCACTTCCCGCACATAGCAGTTGGACACCGGATGAAAAATGAGATCAAAGGAACAGTCATCAAAGGGGAGGGGCTTTGTCATATCCGCCCGGATGATGCGGATGTCGTAGCCCTCCCGCTGGGAGACCATCCGTTCGCTTTCCAGCTGGGCTGGGGAGTAGTCAAGCACGGTGCAGACTGCGCCGAGAGCGGCAAAAATGGGCATCTGCTGTCCGCCGCCGCAGGCAAGGCCCAAAATATGCTTGCCTTTCAGATCACCGAACCAGGCTTTGGGCACCGGCTTAATCGGGGTGAGAACCACATCCCAGTTTCCCGCCACGGCATCCAGGTAGGCCTGATGGGAAACAGGAACCCCCCACTCCCAGCCCTCCCGGACCCAACGGTCAATGGTCTGGGCGTTTACTTCCGTATAATCCACGAGAAAGACTCCTTTTTAGGTTGGGTCGTAGTTGACGATGATATTGTGGGCGGTCAGGGCGGAAACATCGTCGATCTCATTGCCGTAGACATTTACCTGAACCAGGTTGGCGCAGTTTTCAAGAGCGTCCACGCTGGTAAGGGCGTTATAGTCCATGCTGACATAGGTCAGATCCGCCATGCCGCCAAGAACGTCAATACTGGTAAGAACGTTGTGGGCACCGTTAATAATCCGCAGCTTGGCACTGGAGGGCCAGTCAGGAAGGGATTCCACCTGGTTGTAGGAGAAATCAAAGATCTCCAGGGCAGTCAGACCGTCAAGAGCGGACAGATCGGAAATGGTGTTGTTGGAAATGCGTAGCTCCGTCAGACCGGTGCAGGAGCCCAGCAGGGTAATGTCTGTCAGCACGTTGTAGTCCAGAGCCAGGCTGCTCAGCATGCCGAGCTGGGAAACACCGGACAGGTTGGAGATCCGGTTTCCGGCGGCGTTCAGAGTTCTGAGCTTGGCGCAGCCGCCGATGGCCTGCAGAGAGGTCAGGGAATTGTAGGAAACATCCAGCGTTTCAAGAGCCGTCAGAGCGGAGATGGCATCCAGGGAAGTCAGAGCGTTGTGATCCATGGAAAGCTCCGTCAGGAAGACGAGGCTGGACAGGGGCTCCAGATTCCGGACCGAGTTGTTGCTGATATTCAGAATGCGCAGATTGCCGGCGGCTTCCAGACCGGAGATGGTGCTTAAGGAGCAGGCCGACAGGTTCAGTTCCTCCAGCGCGGGGAGGCCTGCGGCGGTTTCCAGGCAGTTAGCCGGGAAGCGGCTGCCGGAAAGGTCCAGCTTCTCCAGCTTTGCCAGGGAGGAAAGGCCGTCCAGATTATCAAGCTGCAGATCCGCGGCGGTCAGGCTTACAAGATAGGGCATGAGCGCCAGGTCATCCAGGCTGGCGGCATTGGTGGGCACGGTGAATTCCGTAATTCCCCACAGGGCGTCGGTATAAAGAATTTTTCCCTCACCAATATCCAGCAGCTCCCGGACGGAGGCCTCAATGGCGGGATCTTTGAAAACCGCGGGCTCGATTACGCCGCCGACGGTATACCCGAGAACGGTAAGGTGACTGACAAGACCGGTGTCATCCACACAGATGGCTTGAATCACGGTCTCTCCAGCAGGCAGAGAAACAGGCTTTGAATAGGGGGCATCGGCAACGGAGGGGTAGTCTCCGTCAGTGGTGCAGTACACCGTACCGGATTGGGAAATCAGGGATACGCTGATATACTTGCTGTAAAATCCCGGCTCGAAGTCCGCGGTAGGGGCGGCGGGACGGAGGGTTTCAATGGATGCCCGGATAGCGGGATCCTGGATGCTTTCCAGCAGAGACACCGCGTCCATAAGCTTGTCCTGTTCCACATAGGTTTTGCAAAGGGCGATATACAGCTCTGTGGTGGGATTTGTGTAGAGGGCCTTGGAGAGGGTAACCTCAGCCTTGGTGTAGTTCCCGTCGGACTTGTACTGGTTGGCAAGCTCAACGGCAACATTTTCGTCCCGCCCGGAGTGCTCGTAAGCTAGGTCGTAGAACCAGGCGGACAGGCGGGCGTTCCCGTGCAGATCCTGATAGCGTGCCTGCGCCAGGAGCATATCCCGGGTAAAGTCCCGGTCATAAACAAACAGGTACCACCCGATGCTGGCGATGATCAGCGCGCCCATCAGCACGGGGACCAGAATTCGGAAAAACTTTTTCATAAGCAGTCTCCATTCCGGAAAAATCTCGGTCAATTATACTATGAAATGTGAATAATGTCAAGTACAGCCGGGGAAAGCGGTATTTTGCCACATCCGGGAAAAATAAAAGTTGAAAAATGCCTGTATTTTGAGAAAAGCGCGGATGCCGGCAGGAGCATAACAAAAAAATCCTTAATTTTTTTGAAAGGCTCTTTTCTTTTTGCCCAAAATAGTGTATAGTTATGTAAACTTCGGGAAAAGAGAGAGTATATGGAAGAGAATTTGTTTCAGCCCATCCGGAAGCGCCGTATCTGGCGCTGGGTAATCGCGCTTTTATTGCTAGCGGCAGCGGCAGCTGCCGCGTGGGTGGTTGTGTTCCGGGTCAACCAGTTTTCCCTGACCGTGGTTCCAGCGGGACCGTCCGAGGTCATTCTGGAATACGGAGAGACTTATACGGACCCCGGCGCAGGGGCGGTGCTTCGGGGAAGCTTATTCTGGAGGGAGGGCCTTGACCCCCGGATCCCGATCCATGTGGAGGCAGATGTGGAAGACGGCCGGCTGGGAAAGCATACCGTTACCTATTCCGCCCAACTGCGTTCGCTCCGGGCCAGCGCCAGCAGACTCGTGCGGGTGGTGGATACCCAGTGCCCGGTGATTACCCTGACACCGGACGATCCGGAGAATCTTCTGCCGGGAAAGCTTTATGAGGAAGCGGGCTATACCGCGACGGATAATTTTGACGGGGACATTACGGACCGGGTCGTCCGGGTGGAAACGGAGGGGCTGGTGACCTACTCGGTGCTGGATTCCTCGGGAAACCCTGCCTACGCGGAGCGGAAGATCCCCGTTGTGGACCGTACCCCGCCGGTGATCACTTTAAATGGCGGAGCGGATTACAGCTTCCTGCTGGGCTCCTGCTTTGATGACCCCGGCTACTCCGCCGAGGACAATATGGACGGGGACCTGACCGATGCGGTGGAGGTGACCGGTGTGGTGGACTGGCTGACGCCGGGCACCTACCCCGTGACCTATACAGTCCGGGATGCCGTGGGGAATGAATCCATTGTGACCCGGAACTTTACGGTCCGCGGCGCTCCCCGGCAGGATACGGTGACCCCCAACGGACAGGTAATCTACCTGACCTTTGACGACGGCCCGGGGCCCTATACCCACGCCCTGCTCCGGGTCCTGAAAAAGTACGGCGTGAAAGCCACATTTTTCGTGGTAGGGGATGAAAATCCGGAGCTTCTCCGGGAAATTGTGGACGACGGTCACAGCATCGGCATTCATACAACCTGCCATGACTATCAAAAGATCTATTCGGATCCCCAGGACTATTTCCGGGACCTTTATGCCATGCAGGATATTATCCGGCGGGAAACCGGGGTAGAGACCTGGCTGATGCGGTTCCCGGGGGGCAGCTCCAATACGGTCAGCCGTCGGTTCTCAAAGGGGATCATGAGTACCCTGACCCGGGCGGTGGAGGACGCGGGCTTCCGATACTTTGACTGGAACGTGGACAGTGACGACGCGGGAAGTGCCCGCACGGCAAAGCAGGTTCGGGAGAATGTCATTGAGGGCCTTAAAAATCACCGGGTCAGCGTTGTGCTTCAGCACGATATTCATGATTACAGCGTGGACGCGGTGGAGGATATTATCCTCTGGGCTCAGGACCGGGGGTATCAGTTCCTGCCCCTTGAGAGCGACAGCCCCACTGCGCACCACAGCGTCAACAATTAGGAGGGATGGGTATGTCCATTGTAACCTTTTACCGGGGAGATCCCAAAAACGCGCCCAGGCCGACCCAGCGGGCGAAGCTGGGCTCCAATGCCATTATTACCTGTAAGGGCCGTCTGCTTCTGGAGCGGCGGACGGATTCCGATATGTGGGGCCTGGTGGGCGGCGGCGTTAAAAAACAGGAGACCGGCCTGCAGGCCATTGTCCGGGAGGTTTACGAGGAGCTGGGGCTTCGCGTCCGCCCGGAAAGCTTCCGGAAGCTGCGTGTCTACGGTGACCCGGGGCGGATTGCCGCCTACCGGGACGGCAGTGTCTGGCGGATGGTCATTGTGGTCTATGCCCTGGATCTGCCGGAGGAGCCGGAGCTTCGGGTGAGCCGTGAATCCAAGGAACTGCGTTTCTTCACGCCGGAAGAGGTCCGGAAGCTGCGGATCCCCGTGACCCACTCGGATATTGTGGAGGAGCTGTTTCTCGAAGAAAATCCATAACCCTTTCGAATGGGGTACGCTTAACCGTTCCCGGTGTTTTCCGCTGGGAACGGTTAAGCATATATTGGGTGTATTTGTCTGGGATACAGGGGGCTGCACGCTGTGTTTCAGAAATACAATTCGTCACTACAGGTTTGTGCAAATATACAGTTTTTGAAAAAACACTTGTATATTTCCGCAAAATGTGTTAACATGTACGGCAACGGTGCAGTATCCTAGTCAAAGTGGCTATCTTCCAGGAAGGGCCTAAAAATCCTTTGAAGGGCACAGCGATGAAGTCCCTGGTGTCTGCTTTTTACGCCCAGTTTAGGGTGGATGCTGGGGGTTAAGGATTCCGGGCGCGCCTCAACGGCATGGGGCATACGACCCGGTTTCCGTGGAGACCTGGTATTGTGCGACGGCGGAGAGAACCCGGAAGGGCCTGCCCGCGCACGAGCCAGGAAATGAACCTGCAAGGCAGTGCGCAGAGTCGCGTTGCTGCGTGCAGCGTAGCCTGCCTTGAGTGAACATGCGGGAAAAGGGGACCAGGCGGCCGGCGGTCATGGCCATGGCAGCTGCCGTTATCGCTCCTGGAAACCATGTTTGCAAAAGAGGCTAAGATCATAGTGCGCTTTGTCGTGGAAAACACCTAGGCTGTCGTAGCTGGGCAGGCAGGGGATTGCAGTACGGTCTAAGTGGCAATCGGGTACCCGGACTGGCAACTTCCGGGCTCAGGAATGAAATGGAAACGGCCTGCGCGGCAACGGCAGGTTTCCTTTGGGGAAAGCCAACCCGACCTAAGCCGTAAGATTTATCCTGCCTGCCGCCGTTTTATACAATTTTCATTTTGATTCCCATGCCGAAGTGGCTTGCCGTTTTCGCCTTGCCTGTTCTGACATGGGATTTTTTAAAGGGGTATCGCAGTGGCAAAGGCCGATTCCGGCACATCCAAGCGGGAACGCAATAAAACCGCCCGATGGGTCGTTACAATTTTTATAACAACTATTTTTGTTTCCGGTGCGATCAGTCTGCTTTCTGACGCGGTCATGGAAAACAGCAGCATTGCCGTGGCGTTTCTGATCCTGCTGGCCATTGTGCTGGTGGGCATTGTATTCGATGTGATCGGCGTGGCGGTGACCTCCGCCGATGAAAAACCATTTCACTCCATGGCGGCCCGAAAAGTGCCCGGGGCCAGGGAGGCAATTTCCCTGCTTCGCAGCGCGGAGCGGGTCAGCTCCATCTGCAACGATGTGGTGGGCGACATCTGCGGCGTCGTTTCCGGCTCCGCCTCCGCCACCATTGCGTCCCAAATTCTGACGCATTTTACCTTTTCCTGGCCTCAGGTGGTGTCCCTGGTCATGTCTGCGCTGGTTGCGGCTCTGACCGTTGGGGGAAAAGCCATTGGCAAGACCTTTGCCATTCGGTCCTGTACCGCCATTGTCCACGGCGTGGGAAAGCTGATTTATACCTGGAATCACTTCCGCGCGCTGTTTCGGAAAAAGAAAGAATCATGATAGGTCGTGTAACCAGTGGAAATACTACAGAAAATAAACGGTCATGAGGATCTTCTACGGCTGAACGATGCGCAGCGGGTTCAGCTTTGCCAGGAGATTCGGGAATTTCTTATTGCAAACGTCAGTCAGACCGGCGGTCATCTTGCCGGAAATTTAGGCGCGGTGGAACTTACCGTTGCCATTGAGACTGTTTTTAATACAATGGTCGACCGCCTGGTTTTTGACGTTGGTCATCAGTCTTATGTGCATAAGCTGCTGACCGGCCGCCGGGCGGATTTTCCGCATCTGCGGCAGTTTGGTGGTATGTCCGGCTTTCCCAAACCCTCGGAGAGCCCTTCGGACGCTTTCATTGCCGGTCATGCGTCCAGCTCCGTATCCATTGCCCTGGGCATGGCCCGGGCCCGAACGCTCCTGGGGGAGGACTACCATGTGATTGCGCTGATGGGTGACGGCGCCGCCACCGGCGGCATGGCTTTTGAGGGCCTCAATGACGCTGCCGTCAGCCATGAGCCCATGATTATTATCCTGAATGATAATGAAATGTCCATCGGGAAAAGCGAAGGAGGCCTATCCCGGCACCTGTCCCGGATCCGTTCCAGCGAAAATTACCTTCACGCCAAGCGCCGGTACCGGGAGGTTATGAAGAAGCTTCCCTGGGGTGAGCGGATCTATGTTGCCAGCAGCAAGCTGAAAAACCGGCTGAAGCGGTTCCTGCTTCCGGCGACAATGTTTGAAAATATGGGCCTGACTTACCTGGGGCCGGTGGATGGGCATAATTTGCCCGGGCTTATCAGCCTGCTCCGCTCCGCCCGGGATATGAAAGAGCCGGTGCTTGTCCATGTGGTGACCAAGAAGGGCTGCGGCTATCCTTTCGCGGAGGCGGACCCGGCTAAATACCACGGTATCGGCAAATTTGACCCGGTTACGGGGAAAAAGCTGGGCCCTAAGGTTCGGACCTTTTCCGATTCCTTTGGGGACACCATGCTGGAGCTTGCCTCCCGGGACCCCAGGGTCTGCGCCATCACGGCGGCCATGCCCGGCGGCACCGGACTGCTGGGCTTCATGCGCCGGTATCCCAAACGGTATTTTGATGTGGGTATCGCGGAGGAGCATGCCGTTTCCATGGCTGGGGGGCTTGCGAAGCAGGGGATGATACCCGTGGCTGCCATTTACTCCACGTTCCTCCAGCGTTCCTTTGACCAGATCTTTCAGGATGTGTGTATGCTCCACCTGCATGTGGTGCTTGCCATAGACCGTGCCGGACTGGTGGGTGACGACGGCCCCACCCATCATGGTGTGTTTGACGTGGGCTTCCTGCGCATGGCCCCCGGTATGCTGATTCTGGCGCCTGTGAACTTTGCCGAGCAGCGGGATATGCTGTGCTGGGCGGTGGAAAGCTACAATGGACCCGTCGCCATCCGGTATCCCCGGGGCACGGAGGGGTCCTGCCGGGAATCCGATTGGCAGGGCTTTGCCGGGGTGGAAAACCGGGGCATCGTCAGCTGCCACCGAAAGGGAACGGATGTGACACTCCTGACCTACGGCAGTATGCTGGAAAACGTTCTGGAAGCGGCGGAGCTTCTGGAAGAGAACGGAATCTCCGCCTGTGTCCTGCGGCTTCTGACTCTTTCCGTATTTCCTGTGGAGCAGATCCTCCGGGAAATGGCTCCGGGCCGACCCCTCATTGTGGCAGAGGAAACGGCGGCCGGTTCCGGTATCCGGGAGGCCCTGGCTTCCCAGCTCCGGGAAGCGGATGAAACCTGCCGGGTAATGGGCCTGGACCTGGGGAAGGATTATGTCCCCGGCGGGTCTATGAAGGAGCTGTATCATTTCTGCGGTTTGGACAGCAGCGCCATTGCCGCGTTCGCGGAGGAGGCGCTGCGAAGTGAAGGTTAAGAAGAGACTGGATGTGCTGCTGACGGAGCAGGGCTACGCCGACAGCCGGACCAAGGCCCAGAGCATTATCATGAGCGGACTTGTATATGTAGACGGTCAGAAAGCGGACAAGCCCGGTGTCTCCTTTGCGGAAACGGTATCCATTGAGGTCCGGGGGGCTGCCTGCCCCTATGTGAGCCGGGGCGGATTGAAGCTGGAAAAGGCGCTGCGGGATTTTGGAATTCAGCCAACGGACTATGTATGCAGCGATTCCGGCGCTTCCACCGGCGGTTTTACCGACTGCCTTTTGCAGCAGGGGGCGCGGAAGGTCTTTGCCATCGATGTGGGCTACGGCCAGCTGGACTGGAAGATCCGATCCGATCCCCGGGTGGTGGTGATGGAGCGCACCAATATCCGCTATGTGACATCGGAGCAGCTGGGAGAAAAGCTGGACCTGTCCGTTGTGGACGTGAGCTTCATTTCCCTGAAAATCGTCCTGCCCGTGATCAAGACCCTTTTGAAAGAGTCCGGTCAGGTGGTCTGCCTGATCAAGCCCCAGTTTGAAGCCGGGAAAGAAAAGGTAGGCAAAAAAGGTGTTGTCCGGGAAAAGAGCACCCACCGGGAAGTGCTGGAAGGGTTCCTTTCTCTGGCGGACAGCCTTTCTTTCCGGGTCCTGGGCCTGACCTGGTCCCCGGTCAAGGGGCCGGAGGGCAATATTGAATTTCTGGCCCATCTGGCCCTGGGTGAGGGAGACAGCCTCCGCCCGGATCCGGAGGAAATTGTGGAGGGTGCCCACAGGGCGCTGGACAAGGGGGCCGAGGAATGAAAAACGTGATCGTGACCCCGAATCCGTATCGGGATCAGAATTTTGGAACTGCCCGGGAGGCTATTCAGATTCTGAAAGATGCGGGTATGCAGGTGAAGCTGTGCCTGCCCTTTGAGGTGGACAGAAGCTACGATCTTCCCAAGGACCTGCATTTCAGCCGTCTGGACCGGGAGATGCAGACGGCGGACCTGGTGGTCTGCTTCGGCGGCGACGGCACCATACTGCATATGGCAAAGAGCGCGACCCGCCGGGGAATCCCGCTGCTGGGGGTTAATATCGGCACCATGGGCTTTATGGCGGAGCTGGAAAGCACGGAGCTGGATAAGCTGGCGCTGCTGGGCACGGACAGCTTCACCATTGAGAGCCGCCGGATGCTGGATGTGACGGTGCAGCGGGACCGGGATATTATTTTCCATGACATTTCTCTTAACGATGTGGTGATTACCAAGGGCGCTGTGGCGCGGATTGTTTATCTCACGGTAAAGTGCGACGGCGTTCAGGCGCTGGAGTGCGGCGGCGACGGCCTGATTGTGGCGACACCCAGCGGCTCCACGGCCTACAGCTTTTCCGCCGGCGGTCCCATTGTGGAGCCGGAGGCGGAAAACATCCTCATCACCCCGATTTGTGCCCACGAGATGGGGGCCCGGTGCATTGTGGCATCCGACCGTCGGGTAGTGACGGTGGAGCTCGCCCGGAATGCCCGGCGCAACGCCTATCTGTCCGTGGACGGGGGAAAGGCCCTGCGCCTGAACATGGGGGATGTGACGACTGTCCGCCGGTCCAAGCTGGAAACAAAGCTTGTGCGGCTGAAGCAGCGCAGCTTTTACGATGTGGTCAACGCGAAGTTCAAAAAATAAAGGGGCACCTCTAAAAACTGCCCTTTTGGGTTTTGGACGGATCTTTTGCGGGAGCATGCGTTTTGAAAAGTTCGAAATACACAAAGTATTCCGGACTTTCCAAAACTTTTGTTAGAACAAAATCTCTCGCCCGAAACCGCAAAAAACAGTTTTTAGAGGTTGCCAAAGCAAATCAAAAGCGATCATCCGTTATATTTTAGAAAAAGAGGGGACGGAAATTGAAAGCAAAAAGACAGGCGAAGATCATGGAGATCATCTCCACTTCCAACGTGGAGACCCAGGAGCAGCTTCTGCAGGAGCTGCAGGAGGCGGGGTTCTCCTGTACCCAGGCAACCATCTCCCGGGACATCAAGGAGCTGAAGATCGTAAAAGAAATGACGAACTTCGGAACCTACCGCTATTCCATCACGGAAAAGGAACTGGGCAATCCTTTTACGGACAGGCTCAACGCCATCTTCCGGGAGTGTGTCACAAGCTTTGACTATGCCCAGAATATTGTGGTGATCCACACCCTGCCCGGCCTTGCCAATGCCGCTGCTTCTGCCCTGGACGCTATGAAAGCGGAATACATTCTGGGAACCCTGGCAGGGGATGACACTGTAGTGGCTATTCTGCGGGATTCCAATTCCGCCGCGATTTTCTGCGGTGAGATCAAGGCGCTTATCAACTGACGAAAGGGGGAAGCACCGTGCTGAGTCTGCTGCACATTGAAAACATTGCCGTCATTGAGCAGGCGGATATTTCGTTTGACCGGGGGTTCAACGTCCTCACAGGCGAGACCGGCGCGGGCAAATCCATCGTTATTGATGCAATATCCGCCATTGTGGGAGAGCGGGCCTACCGGGATATGATAAGGACCGGCGCCCAGAAGGCATCTGTCCGGGGCATTTTCACCCAGGTGCCGGAGCTTCCCTGGTTTGCGGAAAACGGGGTGGCGTATGACCCGGAGACGGTGATCCAGCGGGAAATTTTTCTGGACGGGAAGAATATCTGCCGGGTCAACGGATGCCTTGTGACGGTTTCCATTCTGCATAAGCTGGGGATCCAGTTAATCAACATTCACGGCCAGCACGATTCCGCGGCGCTTTTTGATGAAGAAAATCATCTTTCCTTTCTGGACGCTTTTGCCGGAAATGAGGCCCTGCGGGAAAGCTACCGGGAAAGCTACGATACCGTTGCGGACCTGCGCCGCCAGATCGACCGGATGACCATGGATGAGGGGGAGAAGCTCCGCCGGATGGAGACCCTCAAATACCAGATTGCCGAAATCGAAAAGGCGGCTCCCGAGGCCGGGGAGGATACGGCGCTGGAGGACCGGCGCAAGCTGCTGCAGAACGCGGAAAAGCTTTCCCAGGGGATGGATGAGGCGGTGCAGTGCCTCTATGGGGACGACGACAGCGACGGCGCGGCGGGACTGCTATCCCAGGCGGAGTATGCCCTGGCCCGGCTCAGCCGGTTCAGTGACAGCTTTGCCGCCCTCCATGAAAAGGTGGCGGACCTTAAATACCAGGTGGAGGACGCTGCCGAGGAAGCCCGGGATGCCCGGGATAATCTGAGCTATTCCGCCGACGAATTGGAGCGGATCGAGTCAAGGCTCGATGTTCTGCACCGGCTGCGCCGGAAGTACGGCGCCACCTGCGAGGACATACTCGCCTATCTGGATCATGCCAGGGCAGAGCTGGATGAGATTGAATTTGCCGACGACCATCTGGAAAAACTGAAAAAGAAGCTGGAAAAAGCGGAGGCTGCCGCCTGGGAAAAGGCGGAAACCCTGCGCCAAAACCGGCAGGAAAACGCCGAAGCCATGTCCCGGCGAATCCTTTCGGAGCTTAGCCAGCTGGATATGCCAAGGGTGCAGTTTTCCTGCCGGTTCCGGGAGCTGGAGCTGACGCCCAGCGGCGCGGACGCTGTGGCGTTCTACATGTCCGCCAATGCCGGTGAAGCGCTGAAGCCTTTGAGTAAGGTTGCTTCCGGCGGCGAGCTGGCCCGGATCATGCTTGCCATGAAGAATGTTCTGGCGGAGAAGGACAAAATCGGCTGCCTGATTTTTGACGAGGTGGATACCGGCGTTTCCGGGCGTGCCGCTCAGAAGGTGGCGGAAAAGCTCAAGTCCCTGGCCCGGTTCAAGCAGGTGCTGTGCGTGACCCATCTTCCCCAGCTGGCGGCGCTGGCGGATACCCATCTGCTGATCTCCAAGGCGGAGCGGGGGGGCAGGACCTACACCAGCGTTACCCCCCTGGACCGGGAGGGCCGGAAGAGGGAGCTTGCCCGGATCATCGGCGGCACCCATATTACGGAAACCACCCTGAAAAGCGCGGAGGAAATGCTTCTTTCGCCGGCTGAGGACCGGAAAGAAAATGGATAAAAGCGATATAAGGTTATCGGCTTTAGTAAGCACACTCAATTTGGTATGTGACGCACCGGTGCGGCAGCACCATCGCTTCCCCCGGGGGGAAGCTGTCGAGCGAAGCGAGACTGATGAGGAACGGCGAGATGGAACGATTTCGTATGTAGTTCGTAAAAAAGGTACAATTTGAAAAGCTGTACGTTCTTATTTGCCTGCGTCCCAGATCAGAAAATGTCGCCATTCCTCATCCGCCCCTGCGGGGCACCTTCCCCCCGGGGGAAGGTATTGGCCCGCCAATTTACAATTTCACGATCAGCTTATTAAAGCCGATAACCTGAAAGCGATATTGCCGGGTTGGTAATTCTTATTGTCTGCTGCTGGGGCAGCGGGGCAGTGTTTTACGGAATCGGCAGGTGGGCCGCCGGACGGAAGACACCCATGCACTTCTGGGCGGGCAGCGAAGTTGACCCCAGAACCGTTTCCGATATTCCGGCCTATAATCGGGAGAATGGCCGGATGTGGAAGCAGTACAGTTTCTCTTTCTGGCTGGCAGGGATATTGGGCATTGTAGGAATGTGGTATTCCTGGTGCAATATTGCGGCCCTGATTGTGCTGTGCCTTGCCTGTACTGTGGGAATCTGGTGGCTGGTAAAAAGCTACCGGAGGATCCGAAACCGATATTTGGTTTCCTCTGTCTCTTGAACACCTTTAAAACCGCAAAAAGCACTTTTCGGAGGTTGCCTCTTGACAAAACAGACGCTTTTTGTTAGGATAGGAAAGTCAACACAGTGAAGGGATGAAGTAAGCGCCCCCTTTCCTCCAGAGAGTTCCCGGTTGGTGCGAGGGAACAGGAAAGACCGCCCAAATACCTCCCGGAGTGGCTTGCCTGAACATCCAGTAGGGCAGGACGGGTTCGCCCGATACAGCGGTAGGCGTTATCTGACGCTGTGAGGGCGCTGTCCGTGAGGAAGCGCCGATTATGAGGTGGTACCGCGCTTTCTGCGCCCTCTGTCCGGATTTGGACAGGGGGCTTTTTTGTGTTGCCCGGAAAGGAGAGAATGTATGCTGGGAAACCCTATGGACGTTTTGGAACAGTTTCCCGTCCGTAAAACAAAAAAGCAGAAACAAATGTTTCGAAATGCAGTGTCAGACTGGCTTTCCCGGAACGGCTATGGATGCCGGGAAGAATCCGGTTCCCTTGGCGCGCGGAACCTTGTGATCGGCGACCCGGAAAAGGCAAAATTCCTGATCACTGCCCACTATGATACCTGCGCGGGAATGCTGGTCCCGAATCTCATTACGCCCTGTAATGTTGTCCTTTTTGTATTGTATCAGCTTGTTGTCACAGCGGTGATTCTGCTTCCGGCTGTCCTGCTGGGGATTGCCGTGGGCTGGCTGACGGACAGCTTTTTTGTCGGGCAGCTTGTTTTCCTGATCCTTATTTGGGTCAATATCGCCCTGCTGCTGTGCGGACCTGCCAATCCCAGGAATGCCAACGACAATACCTCCGGGGTGGTTACGCTTCTGGAGATTGCCGGAACGATGCCTAAAAACCAGCGGGATAAGGTTTGCTTTGTCCTGTTCGACCTGGAGGAACTGGGCGTGATCGGCTCGGCTTCCTACCGGAAGGCCCATAAGGCGCAGGTTCAGAAACAGATTGTACTGAATCTGGACTGTGTAGGTGACGGAAATGAGATTTTATTCTTTCCCACGGGGAAGCTGAAAAAGGACAAGCAAAAGATGGCGCTGCTTCGCACCTGCTGCGGCCTTTTCGGAGAGAAGCGGGTATCCTTAAAGGAAAAGGGCTTTGCCGTTTACCCGTCGGATCAGGGCAATTTTCCCCTCGGCGTGGGCATCTGCGCTCTGCGGAAAGGGAAGCTGGCGCTGTATCTTTCCCGTATCCATACGGCGAGGGATACCATATTGGACCAAACAAATGTCAATATTCTGCGGGCCGCTCTGACAAGTCTGGTCAGCCGGTCCCAGGGGGAATAAGAAAGGAAATGCTTTATGAAACTGTATGATGAACTGGTTGCCCGGGGCCTCATTGCCCAGGTTACCAATGAGGCGGAAATCCGGGAGATGATCGACAACGGCAAGGCTACCTTCTATATCGGCTTTGACTGCACTGCCGACAGCCTGACCGCCGGACACTTTATGGCGCTGACCCTGATGAAGCGGCTGCAAATGGCTGGAAACAAGCCCATTGCCCTGATTGGCGGCGGCACCACCATGATCGGCGACCCCTCTGGCCGTACCGACATGCGCAAAATGCTGACCAAGGAAGACATTGACCACAATGCCGAGTGCTTCAAGCGTCAGATGGAGCGCTTCATTGAGTTTGGGCCGGGCAAGGCCCAGATGGTGAACAACGCCGACTGGCTGCTGAACCTCAACTATGTGGAGCTTCTGCGGGAGGTAGGCGCCTGCTTCTCCGTCAACAACATGCTCCGGGCGGAGTGCTACAAGCAGCGCATGGAAAAGGGCCTTTCTTTCCTGGAATTCAACTACATGATCATGCAGTCCTACGACTTCTACTACCTGTTCCAGCACTACGGCTGCAACATGCAGTTCGGCGGCAACGACCAGTGGAGCAATATGCTGGGCGGTACGGAACTGATCCGCAAGAAGCTGGGTCAGGATGCCCACTGCATGACCATCACCCTGCTGACGGACTCCCAGGGCAACAAGATGGGCAAGACCGCCGGCAACGCGGTGTGGCTGGACCCCAATAAGACCAGTCCCTTTGAATTCTACCAGTACTGGCGTAATGTAGCCGATGCCGATGTTATGAAGTGCATCCGGATGCTGACCTTCCTGCCGCTGGAACAGATCAACGAAATGGATACCTGGCAGGATGCCAAAATCAACGAGGCAAAGGAGATTCTTGCCTTTGAGCTGACCAAGCTGGTCCACGGCGAGGAAGAGGCAGCCAAGGCCCAGGCCGCCGCAAAAGCCCTGTTTGTCGGCGGTGGAGACGATGCCAATATGCCCACAACGGAAATTTCCGCGGATAAGCTCACGGACGGTAAAATCGGTATTCTGAATCTCATGGTTGCCTGCTCTCTGGCCTCCTCCAATAAGGAAGCCCGCCGTCTGGTGGAGCAGGGCGGCGTGTTCCTGAACGATGAAAAAGTCGCTGCCGCCACGGTACAGGTGACCGAGGAAGAACTGAAGGCCGGTGTTAAGCTGCGCAAGGGCAAGAAGGTATTCCACAAGGCGGTGCTTGGCTGATGCTGGAGCTTGCGAGGCCAGAGGACCGGGAGACGGTCAATGCCCTGGCAGAGCAGGTCCACAGGCTTCACATCGGCTGGCGGCCGGACCTTTTCAGAATGGCGGAGCAAATGTATCCCGAGGAACGGTTCCGGGAAGCCATTGAAAAAAAGGAGCTTTTCTGCGCCTGGCAGGACGGACAGATCGTGGGCTACATCAATGCCCACGTGGCAGCATTTGACATTCCGGGCTTTGTTGCTCATCGGGAGTTTGTGATGGACGAGCTGTGTGTCCGGGAGGACTGCCGGAGCCAAGGCATCGGCACGCAGATCATGCAGGAGGCTGCTGCCCTTGCCAAAGCCTTTGGCTGCACCTGCCTGCGCCTGGGTGCCTATGTGGAAAACGAAGACGGCCTTGCTTTTTACCGGAAGATGGGCTTTCACCTTCGCGGTGTGACCCTGGAACGGAACCTGTAAAATGAAAAACACCCGGATCAGCCAGACGGCTTTTCCGGGTGCTCCTTTTATATCTTTTTCAGCTTTTTTCGCAGCCAAAGACAAAGGACGGTTATTCCAAAGGCGGCGAGAATGCTGCTGGCTGCCGCGGCGAATGCGTCAAGACCCATGCGGATCCCTCCCGGACCATTCTATTCAGGCCTCTTACGAATGGAACACCACTTCTGTCTCCGGACTGGGAATGCCGGCTTCAAACTTGCGGAGGTTTTCCACCGTGGTGGCGGCGATATTGTCCAGGGCCTCCTGGGTCAGAAAAGCCTGGTGAGAGGTGACGATCACATTGGGCATGGCGATAAGCCGCACCAGCTTGTCATCCTGAACGATATGGCCGGAGAAGTCCTCGTAGAAAAGATCCCCTTCCTCCTCATAAACATCCAGGCAGGCCGCGCCGATCTTCTTTTCCTTGATTCCGGTAATCAGATCCTCGGTATTAATGAGGGCACCCCGGGATGTGTTGATGATGGTCACACCTTTTTTCATCATGGCGATGGAATCGGAATCGATAATGTGGGCCGTCTCATCGGTGAGGGGGCAGTGAAGGGAGATAATATCGGACTCCCGGAAGAGGGTGGGAAGATCTACGTATTCCAGCCCGGCATTTTGGGCGGGAAATTTGTCATAGGCCAGGATCCGCATACCGAAGCCCCGGCAAATATCCGCAAAGACCCTGCCGATTTTTCCGGTGCCGATAATGCCTACAGTCTTTCCGTACAGGTCAAATCCCGCCAGACCCTGAAGGCTGAAGTTAAATTCCCGGGTGCGGATAAAAGCCTTGTGGGTGCGGCGGTTGATGGTGAGCAGCAGCGCCATGGCGTGCTCCGCTACCGCGTGGGGGGAGTAGGCAGGGACACGGAAAACCCGGAGCTTTCCAGAGCATCTGGGAATATCCACATTGTTGAATCCTGCGCACCGCAGTGCAATGACCTGAACACCCAGGTCGCTGAGCTTGTTCACTACATTGGCGTTCACCGTATCGTTGACAAACACGCACACAGCGTCAAAGCCGGATGCAAGAGAAACGGTATCCTCGTTCAGCCGGGTCTCATAGTATTTGATCTCAATGCCTGCCTGGACCGCGTACCGATCAAAACCGGGCATGTCGTAGGGCTTTGTATCAAAAAAAGCAAGTTTCATTACAATCACTCCTTACCTTTTATCGATAAAATTATATCGAATATTTGAGGAATTGTCAATGGTAATTTCTCTGAAAGATGAATTTTGTTGCAGGCGGCAAAAAAGCTGTACCTTTGGCCGACTTTGTGCTATACTATCCACAACTATCATGTCCCGGGAGGAAAATCCTATGCTGAATTGGCTTAAAAACCTTGTAAAGCGCTATTGGGCGCCGCTCAGCTATCTGTTTTTTGGCATATTAACGACTCTGGTCAACTATGCGGTGTATCTGCCCTGCTATAATCTTTTCCACCTTTCTGCCTCCGTCAGTAATATTGTTGCCTGGGTTTTCGCCGTGGTTTTTGCCTATCTGACAAATAAACCTTTCGTGTTCCGAAGCCATGACTGGTCGGCAAAAACCGTGGTGCCTGAGTTTGCCCGTTTTGTGGGCTGCCGGGTGGCATCCGGCGCGCTGGAAACGGGAATTCTTCTCCTTTTTGTGGACCTGTTGGGGCAGGACGGCAATGTGTGGAAAATCATAACCAGCATTATTGTCGTTGTGGTAAATTATCTGGGAAGTAAGCTTCTGGTATTCCGGAAGTGATTTCGATGAATTTATTTTGCCGGTTCCTTTTTCCCGGAAATTCACAAAAAGTTTGTAAACTTTCCGGAAACTGTGCTATGATATGAAAAAAGGCAAGGGAGGCGCAGAGGATGGCTTTCGTGGAATTCCAGAATGTGGGAAAAACCTATCACATGGGCGAGGTGGACATCTGTGCCCTCCACGATGCCAGCTTCCAGATTGAAAAAGGGGAGCTGGTTGTCATTGTCGGTCCCTCAGGTGCCGGCAAAACAACCCTTTTGAATATTTTGGGCGGAATGGATACTCTGTCGGAGGGAAAGGTCTTCCTGGACGGTCAGGAAGTGTCCGCCATGAATAAAAAGCAGCTTACCATGTACCGCCGCCTGGACGTGGGCTTTGTGTTCCAGTTTTATAATCTGATCGGCAATCTTACCGCAGTGGAGAATGTGGAGCTTGCGAATCAGATCTGCCCACACCCCCTGGATGCGGCGGAGGTCATGAAGGAAGTGGGCCTGGAAGCGAGAATGAAAAATTTCCCCAGCCAGCTTTCCGGCGGTGAGCAGCAGCGGGTTGCCATTGCCCGGGCTCTGGCGAAAAATCCCAAGCTTTTGCTCTGCGATGAGCCGACAGGCGCTCTGGACTATCAGACAGGCAAGGCAATTTTGCAGCTCCTGCAGGATACCGGCCGGAAAAACAACATGACCGTCATTATCATCACCCACAACAGCGCCCTGACGGGCATGGCCGACCGGGTAATCCGGGTGAAGAACGGAACGGTCTGTTCCGTGGAGATAAACGAAAAGCCTCAGGACATTGCGGAGATTGAATGGTAATGAAACGCAGTATGATGGCCAAAAACCTGCGCCAGTCCATCTTCCGTTCCATGGGGCGTTTTATCGCGATTGCGGTGATTATTGCCCTGGGTGCCGCCATTTTCGTGGGCCTTCGGACTACGAAAGCCGACATGGTCGCCACGGGACAGAAGTATACGGACGCGCAGAATATGTTTGATCTGCGGCTGCTGTCCACCTATGGCTGGAGCCGGGACCAGGTTTCCGCGGTTGCCGGGATGGAGGGCGTTGAAGACGCAGAGGGCGTCTTCTATACGGACCTCATTGTCAGCAGCGAAGAGGGGGAGGACGCGGTCTACCGTTTTTACTCCATACCGGAGAAGATCAACCGCCTTGTGCTTCGGGGCGGACGGATGCCCGAGGCGCCGGATGAGTGCCTTGCCGACGGACAGCGCTATGACGACAGCATCCTTGGCACGCAGATTACCATTGCGCAGTGCAACGACGAAGATTCCCTGGACCTGCTGCGGTACCGTACCTTTACCGTAGTGGGCTATGTCAGTACGCCCTTGTATATGGACAACTCCCGGGGCAGTACCTCGGTGGGCAGCGGTAGCATTGCCAATTATTACTTCGTTCCGGAGGACGCTTTTGACGCGGACTACTATACGGAGATCCATATCACCATCCCCGGTGACTACGCGATCTATTCCGACGAATACAACGATGCTTTGGAGTCCATGGCGGATAAAATTGAGCCGCTGCTGGAGCCCCTTGCCCAGGAGCGTCTGGATGATGTGCGCCGGGATGCGAAAAAGCAGTATAACGATGGCATTCGCCAGTATGCGGAGGGTTATCTGGAATACTGGGAGGGCAAGACGGAAGCGGAAGAAAAGCTCCGGGACGGTTTTCAGGAACTCCTGGACGGTGAGGATTCACTTCGCCATGCCCAGTGGCAGCTGGAGGACGGCGAAAGACAGATAGCCGAAGCCAAGGTTACGATTCGTGACGGCAGGACTTCCCTGCGAAATGCCCGAAAAACCCTGGCGAACAGCCGGGTTTCCGCTTACAAACAAATATCGGACGCCAGCAAAACCTTGCTGGAAAACTTTCAGACGGTCAATGACAACCTGCAGCAGGTGAATGCTGCCCTGGTGGAGCTTTCCGCCAAAAACGCGGAGGTCAGCGTGGGTATTATTCAGCTGGAAACGGTGATTGCCGCGGAGGATGCGGGGATTCAGGCATCCAAGACGGCTCTCCAATATGCCGAGCAGTTCGGCGCCAGCGAGGAAACCATTGCCCAGCTCCAGGCTGCTCTGGATGAGATGATTGCCAGCCGGGAGGCCCATGCCGCGCAGCTGGAGGAAGCCCAGGCGGGAAAAGCCCAGTTGGATGAGAAGATCGCGGAGCTGAACGAAACGAAGAATCAGCTGGAAAATGCCCGGAGCCAGATTGAGATGGGAATTCTGGAGCTGAACCAGAGCCAGGCTCTAATGGAAAAGCAGTTTGCCGCTGCTGAGGCGCAGATCGCAGCGGGGGAGGCCCAGCTGGATGATTATGAGCAGATGCTTCCCCAGCGGGAACAGGAGATTGCCGACGGGTGGGAAGAGTTGGAGGAGGGTAAACAGAAGTACCTGGAGGGCAAGCAGGAATACAGGGACGGGAAAAATGAGGCTCTGCAGGAGCTGAAAGACGCCGAGGCGGAGCTCAATGATGCATGGGCCGAGCTGACAGACGCCAGACATACCATTGATAAAATGACTAAGAACGATGTAATCGTTCTGGACCGGAACAGCAATCCGGGCTACAGCTCCCTGGACAGCAACTCCGACATTGTGGAGGGCGTTTCCCGGGTATTCCCGGCGTTCTTCCTGCTGGTTGCCGCGCTTGTCTGCATCACCACCATGACCCGCATGGTGGATGAGGAGCGCACACAGATCGGTACGCTGAAAGCGCTGGGCTATGGCAGCGGCACCATTATCAGCAAGTACCTGATTTATGCCGGCAGTACGGCGGTGGTGGGCTGCCTGCTGGGAGTCGCGGTCGGCAGTGTCATTTTCCCGGTGATTCTTTGGGAAGCCTATAAGATCATTATCTATGTGGATCCCCAGATCTGCCTGCAGCTGGATTTACCGCTGTGCGTTATGGTCTTCCTCATGTATACCTGTGCCATGCTGCTGGTTACCTGGTATTGCTGCCGCAGGTCGCTGCAGGAGGTCCCGGCGGAGCTGATCCGGCCCAAGGCACCTTCCACCGGAAAACAGCTGATATTTGAGAAGCTGAAACTGTGGAATAAGGTCAGCTTCCTGAATAAAGTGACCATCCGTAATATTTTCCGGTATCACCAGCGTATGGCCATGATGCTTCTGGGCATCGGCGGCTGTACCGCGCTGCTCCTGACGGGCTTTGGCATTCGGGATACCATCGTACATATCGCGGACACCCAGTTCCAGGAAGTCAGCCTCTATGATATGGCGGTTTATTTCCGGGATGGCAGGACACCGGAGCAGCAGGCAGAGTTTCTCGGTGAGCTCTCCGACGGGGAGCAGGCGATGTTTTTCTACCAGACCAGCATGGAGCTGGACGGCGGCGGAATGACAAAGGATATTTATATGATCGCCGCCACCGATGAACTGCTTCAGTATCAGAGCCTGTGCGAGGGTTCTGATCCAATCGCCTTTCCGGGAGAAAATGAGGTACTCCTGTCCGTGGGAGCGGCGGAATCCATGGGGATCCGGGTAGGGGACCAGGTGACACTCCGGGATCCGGATATGCGTATAATCGAGCTGACAGTTTCCGGTATCTATGACAACTACGTTTATAACTATGCCATTGTGGATACTTCCACCCTGGAAAACCAGTGGGGAGAGGCTCCGGAAAATCAGATGGCTTATGTGATTCTTCCGGAAGGGGCGGACGCCTATTCCGCGGGTGCACGGATCAGCGGTCTGGACGGTGTTATGAGCGTTTCGGTGAATGAGGAACTGGCATCCATGGTCAGCGGCATGATGGATGCCCTGGACCTGGTAGTTGTGGTTGTCGTCTTCTGTGCCGCGCTGCTGGCTGTGGTTGTACTTTATAACCTGACGAACATTAATATTAATGAGCGGATCCGGGAGATCGCAACCATAAAAGTTCTGGGCTTTACCGCCACGGAGACAGGAATGTATGTCTTTAAGGAAAACCTGGCTCTGTGCGGCATGGGTACCGTCCTGGGATTGCTTATGGGAAAGCTGCTTCTTGCCTTCGTGATAGATCAGATCCGGATCGATTTTGTCTGGTTCCGGGCAAGACTTTTGGTGCCGTCTTATCTCTGGTCGGTGATCCTTACCATTCTCACCGCGCTGCTTGTGGATCTGTTCTTCTATTTCAGATTGGAAAAGATCAATATGGCAGAAGCCCTGAAATCTGTGGAATAATGAAAAACGCGTGTTCTTCCTATCGGGGGAAGAGCACGCGTTTTTCATCCTTAATAAGCAGCTTAGAGCTGGGGGAGCGCCATGGTAATGGTGCCGCCGCCTACCACCATATCACCGTCGTAGAGCACCACCGCCTGTCCGGGGGTGACGGCCCGTTGGGGCTGGTCAAATTCCACCCGGGCAAAGCCGTTTTCCTCGGGGTAGACCGTTGCCGGCTGCTCAAATTGGCTGTGCCGGGTCTTGGCGGTGACACGCATGGGTGCTGTCAGAGTGGGGAAAGGGTACCAGTTCCAGTCCCCGGCCCGGAGGGCAGGGGAAAACAGAGCTTCACTGGGGCCAACGGTAACGGTGTTGCGCTGCATATCCTTAGCACAGACATAGACGGGAGCACCCATGGCAAGTCCCAGGCCCTTCCGCTGCCCAAGGGTATAGCAGGCCGCCCCCCGGTGATGCCCGACAACCTGCCCCTGAAGATCCAGAAAATCCCCCTCCGGGTAGGTTTTTCCGGTGTACCGCTGCAAAAATGCGCCGTAATCACCGTCCGGAACAAAGCAGATGTCCTGGCTGTCCCGCTTCCTGGCGTTGACAAAGCCATGTTCTGCCGCGATCTGCCGGACCTGGGTTTTTGTAAGGGCGCCCAGGGGAAACTGAATGTGCGCCATCTGCTCCTGATTCAGGCAGGCAAGAAAATAGGTCTGATCCTTTGCCCTGTCCGCTGCCTTATACATTAGATACCTGCCGCTGACCGGGTCCTGCCGGATCTGGGCATAGTGCCCCGAAACCACCCAGTTGCATCCCAGCTCCTGGGCCCGGCGGAGCAGCCGGTCAAATTTCAGATGGCGGTTGCAGTCGATGCAGGGATTTGGGGTCAGACCCTGTTCGTAGCTGGTTACAAATTTCTGAATGACCTGCCGGTCAAAATCGTCCTTGAAATTAAAGACATAGTGGCGAATGCCCAACCGGCTGGCAACGGCACGGGCATCCTCCACATCATCCAGAGAACAGCAGGTGCTTTCCTCGGTGCTGCTGTCGTACAGCCGCATGGTGGCGCCGATGCATTCATAGCCTGCCTTTTGCATGAGAAAGGCGGCAACGGAGCTGTCTACGCCGCCGCTCATTCCGATTATGACCCGCTCCATACCGGATCCTCCTTTTTACGTCATTTATGTGGAGTATAGCAAGCCGGAGGGGAAAAGTCAAGAACGGACCGCGCGGGCAGAACCGTGAACTGCGGAGGCCTTTGGATGCTGACCCGGGGATTTTTTCTGTATGCATGCAGCAGAAAGGGCGTTCTAAATGTATTTATGGTGGAAGTGGGGGAAGAACATCAATCCGTAAGAAAAAATTAAGAAACAAAGAGTAACAAAAATGTAATTAATTTCAAATTAGGGGTTGCAATTTGTCACCAACTATGTTATGATACCGTTACTTAAAGATTGTGATACCCTTACTCGAAGAATGTGAGACCAATACATAAGATAGGTTAAGGAGTGTAGAGCCTATGAAAGCCAGAATGATTAGTGGACTGCTTGCCATTGCAATGCTTCTTAGTTTCCTGCCCGGTATGGCGGTTAAGGCCTCTGCCGATTCCACCATGACGACCAGCGAAAGCGCTGTGAATCTCATTAAAGAATATGAGGGCTTCAGCTATACGGCATACTGGGACAACACCCAGTGGAGCATCGGCTACGGAACAAAAAGCACCCAGGGCGCCACGATTACCATAGAGGAAGCCCATGCCGCCATGCTGCTGGAGCTTCAGGAAGTGGAAAATGCACTGAATGAATTTGCTGCCAAGTATGGTCTGTACCTGAGCCAGAACCAGTTCGACGCGCTGGCGTCCCTTTCCTACAACTGCGGAACAAAGTGGATGACCACGAGTGGCCGGCTGCGTCAGGCCGTGACGGAAGGGAAGACCGGAAACGACTTCCTCTTTGCCATCAGCCTGTGGGCCAACATTTCCAGCGTACCTAACGCGGGACTGCTGAAGCGCCGGATGAGCGAAGCAAACTTGTACTTAAAAGGTACATATGACAAGGCAATGCCTTCGAATTATACATATGTCATTTTCAATCCCAACGGAGGCACCCCCGGTCACAGCGGAGAGGATAAGATGCAGGGCTACTGCACCGACACTGCTGTGAACATTATGGTGGAGGATCCCACCCGGACAGGCTATACCTTCCGCGGCTGGTATACCGCTGCCAGCGGCGGGCAGAAAGTGGAAAGTCTGACCACTGCCGTTGCCGGGAAGACCCTGTACGCACAGTGGACCGCTCCCGACGGTACGGTAGCCACCGAAGAAGTCATTGCTACCGGTACTGTCAAGTGCGGAACCTCCGTGAATATCCGCTCCGGCGCGGGCACCAGTTACCCCTCCGCCGGCTCCGCCTACAACGGCGACAAGGTGAATATTTACGAGAAGAAGACCGTGGGCACCCAGGTTTGGGGCCGGATCGACGGCGGCTGGATCTGCCTGGATTATGTTACCCTGGACAGCAGCCCCTCCGATGGTTCCGGCAGCGGCCTGTGGGGTGACGGCACTTCTTCCGGCGAAAGCACCACCCAGACCGGAAAGACCGGCACCGTCACCGGAAACGGCGTGAACGTCCGCAAGGCAGCGGGTATCAGCAGTACCCGGGTCGGCAGCCTCAACAAGGGCGCGAAGGTTACCGTCTATGAACAGACCACCGTGGGCAGCACGCCCTGGGGCCGGATCGGCACCAACCAGTGGATCTGCATGAATTATGTAAAGCTGGACAGCGATTCCAATTCCTCCAATAGCGGCACTTCTTCCACCGGAAACACCGGTAAGGTCAGTTCCACCACCAATCTGAATGTCCGCTCCGGTGCGGGTACGAATTACAGCCGGACAGGCTCCCTGGCTCCCGGCACGGCGGTGACCATTCTGGAAAAGAAGACCGTCGGCGGTGTGGAATGGGGCCGGATCGGCACCAACCGCTGGATCTGCCTGACCTATGTGACCATGGACGGCAGCTCCAACAACAGCGGCTCCAATGGAAACTCCGACCTGTGGGGCGACGGCAGTTCGTCCGGCAACAGCACCACGACCACCGGAAAGACCGGCACGGTCACCGGCAACGGTGTGAATGTCCGGAAAGCGGCGGGTGTGAACAATGCCAGAGTGACTTATCTCAATAAGGGCGCAAAAGTTACCGTGTACGAGCAGACCACCGTTGGGGGCGTAAGCTGGGGCCGGATCGGTACCGACCAGTGGATCTGCATGACCTATGTGAAGCTGGACGGCGAATCCGGAAGCTCCGGCAGCACCGGCAGCACCGGAAGCACCACCGGCAATCAGACGGGTACCGTCACCACCGGGCTGAATGTCCGCAGCGGCGCGGGCACCAATTTCGCCAAGGTGGGAAGCCTTTCTTCCGGCGATAAGGTTACGATTTATGAAACCAAGACCGTTGGCACAGCCAAGTGGGGCCGGATTGGCACCAACCGCTGGATCAACCTGGCCTATGTCAATCTGGACGGCACCGGAAGCTCCGGGACCTCCGGTACCACCGCGGAACCCGGAAAGGGAACCGTCACCACCACTCTGAATGTCCGCAGCGGCGCGGGCACCGGCTATACCAAGGTAGGGACCCTGGCCGCAGGCACTGCGGTAACGATCACCGAAACCAAGAATGTGAGCGGTGTGAGCTGGGGCAAGATCGGCACCGACCGCTGGATCTGCATGACCTATGTCAAAATGGATTCCGTTTCCGGAGGCAACAGTAACACCGGAAGCACCGGCGGCAGCCTCTGGAGCTGAGCACCGGGCGATGAAACAGTAATCAATGAATGGGTATATACAAGAGGAGGAAAAAGAAAATGAAAAAAAGCCTGGTTAGTGTTATCTCCTGGCTGCTGGTCATTGCCATGATGGCTTCCGTCATGCCGATGGCTGCATTCGCAGACGAAGGTACCCACGAACACTACGATTCTTCCAAACCGAACGGCCTGACCGATAATATGGTGGAGATCACCGACGAAACAGTCGAAGGCACCTGTGAGCATGGTGAGTCCAAGACCTATAAATGTAAGCTCTGCGGCTACACCACCCCGGCCCTTACCAAGCCCCGGGATCTGAACGGCCCTGGCAATCATTACGTCAAGGTTGACGACGAGAGCGATTCCGAGAAGATCACCTTCCAGTGCGAGACCTGCGGCGATATTCGGGTCTGCAAGATCCATGAGGGTATTACCGATCCCGCGAATCCCACCGCCGATGCCAATCATCAGTGGGTGAATCACGTTCAGTCTCCTACCTGCACCGCCTACGGCTACACCTATGTGACCTGTAACGTGGAGGGCTGCACCCTGACCCATATCGTTGCAGACTCCTACAAAGCACCTTCCCACAGCTTCAACGACTGGAAGATTACCAAGTATGCCACCTCCGGCGAAAACGGCACGGAAGAGCGTACCTGCCAGGTCTGCGGTCACGTGGAGACCCGGACTACCAACAAGACCGCTCCCACTGCCTACACGGCCCGGATTAAGTACGATCTGACCCCTGTCTACACCGAAATGTCCACTTCCGGCGGCGCGGCTTACCTGCTGGTCAAGGGCTTTGACTTCACCCCTGCCTCTACCTTCATCGACGGCGATGAGTGGTGCGCGTTTGAAGACTCCCGTCTGGGCACCGGCACCTTCTATGTCAAGACTGCCAGCATCGAGCTGAACCCCAGCAGCGTGCCTGTTTCCACCGGCTATCCCGGCCTGAAGTATGTCGGCACCATCAAGAGCAGCGTTCCCATGAAAGTTCGCATCGGCGCCAGCACCGACAGCGCGGAGCTCTACTCCCTGCCTTACAATTCTACCATCTATGTGTACCAGAAGAATACGGACGGCTGGATGAAGATCAAGCCCGATAAGGACGAGTGGATCTACGCCAATCTGGGCGCCGCTTCTCCATCGATTTCCCTGGTGCAGGTTATTGGCGCCGGTTCTCTGCCTGTGGAGGACACCCGTAAGGTCATCGACACCGGTACCGTTATTGCCGCCGAGGGCATTATAGTCCGTGACGCGGCCAAGGCTTCCGCGAATCAGGTCGGCACCCTCCCCAAGAACACCGCGATTACTTTCTACGAAGCCCATGTGAAGGATACCGAGGGTAAGAACCTCAAGTGGGGCGTGATCCAGAAGAAGGATTTTGCCAAGTATGGCCTCAGTTCAACCCTGGAGAAGCTGTACGTGGATCTGTCCTATGTCTCCTTGGCAAGCCTGGGCGGCGGCACCTCCGGCGGTTCCGCCATTGCTACCGGCACGGTTTCCAGCAACATTAACCTGAACGTCCGTTCTGAACCCAAGGTCACCGTTACCAACAAGGTCGGTTCTCTGAAAAACGGTACTAAGGTCACGCTTTTTGAAATGAAGAACGGCTGGGGCCGTATCAATCAGGACGGCCTGGAGGGCTGGATCAGCCTGCAGTACGTTGTTCTCGATGCCGGAAGCTCCGATGGATCTTCTTCCGCGGATCTGAACGCCACCGTCGTCAACTGCTCCAGAGCGGTCAATGTCCGCAGCGAGGCAAAGGTTACCAGCAAGCTTGTCACCACCATCCCCGTAAATACCCGGGTTGCTGTAACCGAGAAGAGCGGCCAGTGGTTCCATGTCTCCGGCACCGGCTGGGTCTACGGCGATTACATCAAGCTGGATGACGGCGCTCTGGACAAGCCCGGCACCGAACCCGGCAAGCCCATTACCACCTATACCAATGTGTCCGTGAATGCCGTTGTCAAGGCAGCCGGCACGCTGAATGTTCACGCGACGGCCAATCCCAGCTCCACCGTTATTGCCAAGCTGCCCAAGGACACGGAATTCACCATCGTTGACCGTACCATTGGCAACGGCCAGATCTGGGCGAAGGTCACTCTGGGGGATCTGATTGGCTGGGTCAAGGCGGACAGCACCAATGTTTCCTATCCTGCTGTTTCCGGTACGGTAAACGCGTCCTCCATCAACATCTATTCCGATAAGAATATTGACAGCAGCACCAAGGGTGTCCTGGGCTCCGGCACCAAGGTCACCATTGAAGCGGACAGTCAGTATGTGGACGGCGTGTACGTCTGGGGCAAGCTGTCCTCCGTCGCCGGTTATGTGATGCTCCACCAGCTGAAGCTGGATGTTAAGCCCACCGGCAACGTGGAAAGCCTGACGGTTTCTCCCTCGATCACGGGCACCGTCACTGAATCCGTCAGCATGAAGGCTACTCCCGTTTCCTCCGCTGCCGATGTTCTGGTCCTGGAGAAGAATGCCAAGGTCACCATCAGCGAGTGGAAGTACGCCGACAGCATTACCTGGGGCAAGGTCACCAAGGGCAGCTTCACCGGCTGGATCAATCTTGCCAAGGTCGCCCAGGACAAGGTCACCGGTACCGTCAATGTGGATATGGTGAATCTCTACGCAGATGTCGAAAATCCGGAAGTGCAGCAGGTTCTGCGCAGCGGCGCTAAGGTCACCATTATCCAGCGGCGGCTGAAGGATAACGCTGTCTGGGGCAAGATCAAGACCTCCGAGGGCAAGGAATACTGGGGCAACCTGGCCGGTATTACCCTGGCCGGTGCCAACACACCCACGGCACCCACCAATCCTACGAATCCTACCGATCCCTCCGGCAACGGCGGAACGGTCACTACCCCCATCACCGGTGCGGCCGGAACCGTGGTGAACACCGGTTCCCTGAATGTCCGCAGCGCCGCCGGCGTGCGGAACACCCTGGTTACCACTCTGAAGCAGGGCACCGCTGTTACCGTCTATGAGCAGACCACTAAGGACGGCGCTCTGTGGGGCCGGATCGATCAGGGCTGGGTTGCCATGAGCTACATCGACCTGAGCACCAAGTCCAACGGTTCCACCTCCGGCATCACCGGCGGCACCTCCTCCGGCAGCACGACCATTATGACGTCTGTTCCCTCCGGCGCTGTCGCGGTTGGCTTCGTCAACTATGTCAATGAGGTGAACATCCGCGCCGGTGCCAGCCAGGCCTACTCCAAGGTCGGCACGCTGAAGAAAGGCGCCAATGTGGTCATCTATGAGCAGAAACTTGTGGACGGCATGATCTGGGGCCGGATCGATCAGGGCTGGATCTGCACCAGCTATGTGACCATTACCGGAACCAGCGTCACCGGAGCCGGCACTGCCGGAACCATCGCCCGGTGCTTCTTCACCGCGAACGTGCGCAGCACCCCCGGTGTTGGCAACGC
>CAMCCS010000008.1 GCA_945873295.1 uncultured Clostridia bacterium | reverse complement strand
GAGGAAAATGAAACGAGTTTTCGCCGGAACGGCGGCTGCATTGCTGGCCGCCGTTTTGTTTTTGCCGCTGCGTGTTGGGGCTGTGAGTGCAAAAAGTGCCTATGTTCTGGATGCGGTGAGCGGCAGAGTCCTGTTCTCGCTGAATCCGGACCGTCAGAGCCTGATTGCCAGTACCACAAAAATTATGACGGCGCTGATCGTCTGCGAGCAGTGCAATGTACTGGACCGTATGCGAATCCCCAAGGAAGCGGTTGGAATCGAAGGCTCCTCAATGTATTTGAAAGAGGGAGAGGTGCTTACCCTCCAGGAGCTTCTGTATGGGCTGATGCTGTCTTCGGGAAACGACGCGGCGGTGGCGCTGGCAATTTACTGCGGCGGAACGGTGGAGGGCTTTGCGGAACGCATGAATGACAAGGCTCGTGTTCTGGGCATGACGGGAACCCATTTTGAAAACCCCAACGGACTGGATAGCCCGGGACATTATTCCACAGCCCGGGATCTGGCTGTTCTGGCAGCCTATGCCATGGAGAATCCAATTTTTGCCAAAACCGTCTCCACAAAAACTGTCTCCGCGGGAAACCGGGCATTGCGGAATCATAATAAACTGCTCTGGATGCTGGATGGCGCCGATGGGGTGAAAACCGGATATACAAAGGCAGCCGGAAGAATCCTGGTATCCAGCGCGACCCGGGACGGGCGTCGGCTGATTGCGGTTACCCTGGACGATCCCAATGACTGGCAGGACCATCAGACCCTTTTGTGTGACGGATTTTCCCGCTTTACGCTTCAGAAGCTGGTTTGCGCCGGAGATCAGGTCGGAACAGTGGAGGTCATCGGTGGGGAAATCTCCCAGGTTCCGGTTATTGCCGCGGAGGACTTTTCCTATTCCGTTGCTCCGGAAGAAAACCCCCAGCTTATGCTTTCCGCGAGAGGTCCCGTGTTTGCGCCGGTTGCAGAGGGGGAGGAAGCGGGATTTGCCTATATCCTGATCGAGGGAAAGGCTGTTGGAAAGGTCTCGGTTGTCTACGGCGAGACTTCGGAGCAGAAACAGGAGGAACCCAAGCGCCCATTCTGGAAGTTCTGGGAGAAGCGTCCGGCAGAGAACAAGGGAACCTCTGAATAAATCGGCTGCGGCAGAGCGGCTGGTCTTTTGCCCCATCCGTTCCGTAATGAAATTGGGAAATACACAAAGTATTCCCTCAATTTCATTCCTTTCGGCTGAGCCAAAATCCCTCGCCGTCAGCTCTTGCCGATTTAATCAGAGGTTCCCAAGAACAACAATTCCCTGCCGGAGACGGGCAGGAAAGGCAATTGATATTTTTCAAGGAGGAAATACCATGGGGGAACGGCTGCAAAAAATTCTTTCTTCCCGGGGTGTGGCATCCCGCCGGGAAGCGGAAAAAATGATTCTAAGCGGTCGTGTCACCGTGGATGGTGTACCGGCAACTCTGGGAGATACCGCCGATCCTATGGCAAACCAGATTGCGGTAGACGGAAAGCCGCTGCCCGGAAATGGCCCACGGGTGTATCTGATGCTGAATAAACCCCGGGGCTATGTTACGACCCTGTCCGATGAAAAGGGGAGGCCCAATGCCGCACAGCTGGTGGCCGATTGCGGTATGCGGGTATATCCTGTGGGAAGGCTGGATATGAATTCGGAAGGGCTGCTCCTGTTTACCAATGACGGTGAGCTTGCCAACCGGATCATGCATCCATCCGGAGAAGTTGAGAAAGAATACGAAGTTAAGGTGCGGGGGTATCATCCCGGAAGCGAAGCGCTGCTTGCCAGGCCTATTGAACTGGACGGAAGACCGATCCGAAAGCCCGGTGTAACCCTTCTGCAAGTGTCGGGGCAGACTGCCCGATTCCGGATCACGATCCATGAGGGCAGAAACCGGCAGATTCGCCGGATGGCTCAGGCCGCGGGGCTGGAAGTGGCCCGCTTGAAACGCATCCGGGAGGGAAAGCTGCAGCTGGGAGACCTGCCTGCCGGGAAATGGCGCTATCTGACGGAGGAAGAGGTTTCTTTTCTGCACAATACATAGCGCTTCAGTTGCGGACCGGTGAATACATTGGAAAAAAACTCCCATTTTCTCTTGCAATATTTGCGCGTTTTTGGTAGTATTGGGGAGGAAAAAATCTTGGGTGGTGGATTATAATGAAAACAGACATCTTTACCCTACTGCAGGAAAAGGCTCCTGAATTTTCCAAGGGACAGCGCCGCATTGCCCAGTACATTCTGGATGCGTATGATAAGGCCGCCTTTATGACTGCCAACCGCCTGGGAAAAACGGTGGGTGTATCGGAATCCACGGTTGTCCGCTTCGCGGTCGACCTGGGCTTCGACGGTTATCCCAGCATGCAGAAGGCCATGCAGGAGATGGTTCTGAACCGCCTGACTTCCGTCCAGCGTATTGAGGTTGCCAATGACCGGCTGAAGGACCAGGATGTGATTTCCACGGTGCTCCATTCCGATATTGAAAAACTCCGCCAGACGGAGGAGACGGTGGACCGGGAGGAATTTGCCAGTGCGGTGAATGCCATCCTGACAGCAAAACGGATTTATATTCTTGGCGTCCGGTCTGTGGCGCCATTGGCGAATTTCCTTGGCTATTACCTGAACTATATGTTCAATAATGTGCATGTGATTTCTGGTATGAGTACCGGAGAGATGTTTGAAAAAATTGTAGGCGTGAATTCCGACGATGTGGTTGTTGCTTTCAGCTTTCCCAGGTATTCCGCGTCTACGACCAAGGGTGCCCGGTACTGCCGCTCCACCGGCGCAACGGTCATCGGCATTACGGACAGTATTCGTTCCCCTCTGGGACAGTGCTGTGAGCATGTACTCATTGCCAAGAGTGATATGCTGTCCCTGGTTGACAGCCTTGTGGCGCCTTTAAGTATCGTGAACGCGCTGATCGTTGCGATTGCCGCAAAACGGGAGAAGGAGCTCAGCCGCACCTTTGAAAACCTGGAGCATATCTGGGATGAGTACAACGTTTACGAAAAGCAGGTAAAGGAAGATGAAGTATGACGGCATTGTGATCGGCGGCGGCCCCGCCGGGATGATGGCAGCCATTACCGCCGCCCAGCGGGGGAGTCGGGTTCTGCTTCTGGAGCGGAACGGCAGGCTGGGGAAAAAGCTGCTGATTACCGGTAAGGGCCGGTGCAATGTGACCAATGACTGTACTGCCCAGGAGGTTTTGCAGAATGTGCCCCGAAACGGGCGGTTCCTGTTCAGTGCAATGACGGCGTTTGCGCCGGAGCAAACAAAAGCTTTTTTTGAAAGCCGCGGATGCCCTCTGAAAACGGAGCGGGGAAACCGGGTTTTTCCGGTGTCCGACCGTGCGCAGTCCATTCTTTCCTGCCTGGAAAAAGAGCTTAACAGTAACCGAGTTTTCGTATGCGGGGAGCGGGTAAAGCGTATCCTTACAGAAAACGGGCGTGTTACCGGCGTGGATGTGGGAGAAAGGCAGTATAGTGCGGATTGGGTAACCCTCGCAACCGGCGGCGTTTCTTATCCTGCTACCGGGTCAACGGGGGACGGTTATACTATGGTCCAGGCTCTGGGACATACGGTAGTACCACCGGAGGGGAATCTCGTACCTCTGGAGTGTTCCGGAGAGGATTGCCCGGATATGCAGGGGCTATCCCTGCGGAATGTGGGTGTCCGTCTTCTCAATAATCGGGGAAAGGTCCTCTACCAGGATTTCGGAGAACTGCTGTTTACCCACTTCGGTGTGTCCGGCCCCACAGTTCTCAGCGCAAGCTGTCACCTCAAAGGGGAGGGATGCCGACTGGTGCTGGATCTGAAGCCCGCTCTGGATGAGGGAAAGCTGGATGTCAGAATTCTCCGGGATCTGGATACTTACCGCAACCGGTCGATGGAAAACGCACTGATGGATCTTCTGCCCAGGTCCATGATCCCTGTGGTTCTGCGGCGGCTGGAGATAAGTCCTAACCTGCAGGCAAATGCCCTGACGAAGCAAAAACGCAGGGAACTGGTATCTTTGCTTAAAGGCTTCTGCCTGGATATTTCCGGAAAACGCCCGGTGGCGGAAGCCATTATTACCTCCGGCGGTATCAAGGTTTCGGAAATTGACCCGAAAACCATGGAGTCCAAGCTGGTTTCCGGTCTGTATTTTGCGGGAGAAGTAATCGACTGCGATGCCTACACCGGCGGGTTTAATCTGCAGATTGCCTGGGCTACCGGGTATGCGGCAGGAAAGAACGCCTCCGAAAGAACGGGAAATCCAGTCTGATACCCGGCAGAATGCCTGATCCTGCAGCGGCAAGGGCTTTTCCCTGCGTGGTTTGAAATCAGCCATTGACAAAAGCTAAGTCCTGTACTAAAATAGCGTGGGAATACCTGAAAGAGACGAGTTGGAGGGATTAACCTTATGTATGAGAAACTTGTAAATTACGCTGCAAAGCAGCTTGAGCTGGATGCTTCCGAGATCACGCCGGACAGCACGTTTGAGAGCCTGGGTATTGATTCTCTTGACATCGTTGAGATGATTATGGATCTGGAGAGCGAGCTGGGCGTTGAACTGGATATGGAAGATCAGAAGATCACAACTTTCCAGGAGCTGGCAGATTTTATTGAGTCCAAGCTGAACTGAGTTTTCCCAATTTCACAACAACTTGTTATGGCTGACCGGCTTATAACAAGGTCGCACTAGTCGGGGAGTTAGCGGTGCCCTGTACCTGCAATCCGCTACAGCAGGGATGAATTCCCACACCCGAGTAAGCTTCTTTGCCGTCTGGCCTGTGTAAGTGGTGTTGATAGATCGGTCTTGCGCAACGGGATCCCGTGAACCATGTCAGGTGGGGAACCAAGCAGCATTAAGCGGACCTTCCCGTGTGCCGCTAAGGCTTCCGATCTTGAGCCGGCTGCACAGATACCGGGCATAGGGCTCATTCAAATGTGGGTGTGCGATCTTGTTATGGGCCGGTCTGTATCTTTCTTTGAAAGGAGGGAGCGTATGAGCGCCTATCAGGCACTGTACCGAAAATATCGCCCGCAGACCTTTGATGATGTGGTGGGGCAGAACGCGGTCACCCAGACGCTGAAAACCCAGATTGTCAGCGGAAAGCTGAGCCATGCCTACTTGTTTACAGGCTGCCATGGTACAGGCAAAACCACCTGCGCCAAGATTCTTGCAAAGGCAGTGAACTGCCTGAATCCGGAAAACGGGAATCCATGCAACCGGTGCAAGGCCTGCCGTGCCATTGATGAAGGCACCTGTATGGATGTGCTGGAGATCGATGCTGCGTCCAATAATGGCGTGGATAATGTCCGTGACCTGCGGGATGATGCGGTGTATTCTCCCTCTCAGGTGAAAAAGCGTGTCTATATTGTGGATGAAGTTCACATGCTTTCCACCAGCGCCTTTAACGCGCTGCTGAAAATCATTGAGGAGCCGCCGGAGCACCTGCTGTTTATTCTCGCTACTACCGAGCTGCACAAGGTTCCGGCAACTATTCTTTCCCGCTGCCAGCGCTTTTCTTTCCGCCGAATCGGGCAGGAGGATATTGCTGCCCAGCTTCAGTTTGTAGCCTATCAGGAAAATATTGATCTGGACAATTCCGCGGCCCGGGTTCTGGCCCGTCTTGCTGACGGCGCAATGCGTGACGCCCTGAGTCTGCTGGACCAGTGCGCTTCGGCTGTATCCGGAGAGCTGACCGCCGAGCGGGTGTACGCCTCCCTTGGCATTGCCGGAGAGCGCAGGTGCGCGGAGCTTTTGGACAAAATTGCCCGGCAGGACACGGCGGGGGCAATGCAGCTTTTTAACCGCCTTTACACCGAGGGCAAGGACCTTTCCGCCATGCTGGATGAGCTTGCCAGCCTGGTACGGGATATTCTTATTCTGAAAACCGCGCCGGAAGCGGGGATCACGATGCTGTCCGGTGTTGCTGAGGATGGGGAAACCAAGGCTTTGGCCGCCCGGATTTCCGGCGGCGAACTGATCCGGATGATGGAACTGCTGCAAAAAACGCTGAATCTGTTTACCCGCAGCGTCAGCCGCCGTACCGATGCGGAACTGTGTATTCTGGAAATGAGCCAGCCGGAATTGAGCCAGGACCTTTCATCCATGAATGCACGGCTCACCCGGGTGGAGGAACAGCTGAAGACGGGAGCATTTGTGCTGCCGCAAAAGGCTGCCCCTGTTGTGGCGGAAAAGCCGGAATCAGAATCCGCCCCGGCGGAGGAAATCAATATTTCTCAGCCCGAACCGGAACCTCAACAGGAAGTAAATGAGGAACTGCCCATGGGCTTTTGGCAGGATCTGGCTGCCGCTGTGCGAAAGGAACTGTACCCGCCGGTATCCGGTTTCTTTACAGCGACACCAAACGGCCCAATGGACGTGGAGGTTACGGGCGGTGTACTGACCCTGCGGTGTCGGGATTCCTTTACGGCGGAGATCGTTGGGAAAGAAGATATTCTCCAGGTTGTATCCCGGAAAGCTTCCGTTCTTCTGGGGAGGCCTGTGAAAGCGAAAGTTACCGACCTGTCCAAACAGGGCAGGGACGGCGCCGGTATGTCAAAGCTGATGAACTTCGGCAGAGCAAATCCGGATATTGTCAGAATCAAAGAAAACTGAGAGGAGCTTAGCTATGGCAAAGAATAACTTCCGGGGAATGCCCGGCGGAATGAATCAGGCCGCTATGATGAAGCAGGCACAGAAGATGCAGCAGGAGATGCTGCGGATGCAGCAGGAGCAGGAGAGCAAAACCTTTACCGCAAAGGCGGGCGGCGGTGTGGTGGCTGCCACGGTAAACGGCAAGCACGAGTTGGTGGAGCTGACCATTCAGCCTGAAGCCGTGGATCCTGAGGATGTGGAAATGCTCCAGGATACCGTTATCGCAGCGGTCAACGAGGCAATGCGTATGGCGGATGCCGAGGCGGCGAACAATATGTCCCGGCTGACCGGCGGTCTCAACCTGGGCGGCCTGTTCTAAGGAGGCAGCCATGCAGTTTTTTCCCGCGGCGCTACAGAATCTTTCGGATCAGTTTGCCCGCCTTCCTGGTATCGGCGGAAAAACTGCCCAGCGTCTGGCTTTTCATGTGCTGGAGCTTCCTCTCGAGGATGCCCAGAGCTTTGCCGACGCTATTTTGGAAGCAAAGCGCCAGGTCCACACCTGCCCGGTTTGCCAGAACCTGACGGACCGGGAAGTATGCCCCATCTGCGATGATGACAGCCGGGACAGAAGTACGGTCTGTGTGGTCGCCGAGCCAAAGGATGTGATCGCTATGGAGCGGTCCCGGGAATTCCGGGGGGTCTACCATGTCCTTCATGGGGTGATTTCTCCGCTGAATCATGTCACACAGGAAGACATACGGATCCGGGAACTGCTGAAGCGCGTGGCCTCCGGCGAGATTTCTGAGGTCATTATGGCTACCAACCCGGATACGGAGGGTGAGGCCACAGCCATGTACATTTCCCGGCTCCTGCGTCCTATGGAGGTCAAGGTGACCCGGCTTGCCTATGGTGTCCCAGTGGGCAGCCAGTTGGAGTATGCCGATGAGGTTACCCTGTCCCGCGCTTTGGAGGGGCGGCAGGAAATGTGACCCGTTGCCTGAGAAATGGCGAAGGTATCCGGTTCAAATTGCGGCCCATGCAGCCGGAATCTTTCGCTGCCTCTGTCGGGGTGTTTTAAAAGATGAAGAGCTTCCCGATGGTGGGAAGCTCTTTTTCTGACTATTTTTCCGTAACCAACATGTTGGGCCAGCGCTTTTCCATATATTCGTCGTCATAGCGAGTATCCAGGAATTGGGCGATGACGTTATCCGGCTGGGGATTTGTCTGGCGGTCGGTGTAACGCAGCATGGCGGCGGAGGTGAGCAGGCCGTTGCATACCATGACAAAGACAATGATCCAGGTGGCGATTTTACCCAGCAGGGGCGGCAGCTTCTCGATACCTCTGTCCATAGGCGGGTACAGCACCTTGATCCAGACTACGGATAATAGGCCCCAGAAAATGCAGTAGAGCACATTGGTGCGGCCGCCGATGTTCAGAGGCATTTCACTGTAATCCCAGAACACCGTGCCGAAAACCAGTTCGGTAAAGACGCTGCACAGATACTCATAGGCGCCGCCGATGATGAACCCGGCCAGGAAAATATAGCGGTCCGGCTTTTCTGCAAGGCGCTGAAGTGCCACGGTCAGCACGACGGCTCCGAGACCCCATACGAAGCTGAAAGCGCCGTAGAGAACACTGGAGCGGCTCATCCAGTAGCCCGCCGTGACCCGGCAGAAGGTCATCTCGATCAGGGCGCCCAGGAAAGAGGAAACCAGAAACACCCACACCAGCTTGTCAAAGCAGATGCCCTTTGCAAACACATAGTTTTCCTGGTCGGCGTTTTCCTCTCCGATTCCCGGATAAGCTTTTTGCAGACGGCGCCAGATGGCGTCAAGCATTCGATGGGCCAGACGCTGTGTAGTTTCCTGCCGAACTTCCTCCAGGGGGGTGGGTCGGTTGGTGTGCAGGGTATAAAGCACACTGGCAAAGTCAATGGCAGCCAGAACTGCAGCGGCAATGACGACAATATTCACCACAAAACCGGGCATCAGGGTTACCAAGCTGAATATCAAAGGGTGCACGATCAGATAGAACAGCAGGTATACTCCGGCGATAATTAGGGAGATTACCAGACGCAGCCTGCCGGAAACAGTCTCCGGATGGTAGTCAATGGAGGCACTTTTTCGGCTGATGCCTTTTAAAAACTGGTTGGTAAGCGCCTGCACCAGAAGTAGGATGATCCAGATCATCCCATACTCCAGAATGACGTTTTTCAGCGTAGCAAGCACCGGCAGCAGCAGGGCAGCAGCGATGCCGTGGGACAGTGTCAGGGGCAGATTCAGAAAGCCCCGGTTGACGAAGCGGCGGTCCTTAACCGCCATGACACAGACTTCGACGCCCCAGCCGATGAAAGAATACAGCAGCAGATAGAGCAGAAGGTCCATTGGCGTATAGGAAATTTCCATTTTCGTCACCTTCCTTTTCGGTTTGACATGATTTTATCACCTGCTGGGGCTGTTGACAAGAGCAGTCGCGATTTTTTAAGGGAGGAAAATAATTACAGAAAGGACATTCTCTTTTTATATCTGACAGAAAAAGACCTTTCGGAAAGCTGGTCCCGCGCTGGCGGGCACCATAGTTCTGAAAGGCCTTTTATGCGGGTTATCTGCTTTCCGCTTTTTTTCTGTCAGGAAGCTGGGACAGGATGACGGCGGAAAATACCAGTATGCAGCCGATCCCCTCCCGTGCCGTCAGGGTTTCATGGAGAATCAGGTATCCGAAGAGAACAGCGAAAACGGATTCCAGACTCATAATTAAGGATGCGGTTGTTGGCTCCAAATCCCGCTGCCCCAGAATCTGGAGGGAGTAGGCAACCCCCATGGAAAGGACGCCTGCATAGGTAAGGGGGAGCCAGCAGGCGGCAATGTTTGCTGGTTCAATGGTTTCCGTTGCGGCCATACAGGGCAGGGAGAGAAGAACCACCACGATTGCCTGAATGCAGTTCAGGCGCAGACCTTCCAGCTCTCCCGCAAACCGGTCGATCAGAATGATCTGGACGGAAAAGGCCAGGGCGCAGCCCAGAAGAAGCAGGTCTCCCCGGGCAAAGCCGGCACTTCCGGACCAGCTCAGAAGATACAACCCCACTGCGGCGGGAAGCACACTGCAAAGGGCGGACCGGGAGGGTCTGCGGCCCAGAAAAATTCCCAGCAGGGGAACCAGGATAATATACATTGCAGTCAGGAATCCGGCTTTCCCTGCGTCGGTTTCCACAAGACCAACCTGCTGCAGACTGGAGGCGGCAAAAAGAGCAAGTCCGCACAGGAGCCCGCCCTTCCAGAGACGGATATCCATCCAGCGGCGTAAAGACGCGCGAAGCCCGCCCTGTCCGGCGCCAAAGAGTGTTGCGGCCGGGAAAAGGAAAAGCACGGCAAGGGTGCAGCGGATGGCTTGGAATGTAAACGGGCCGATAGAATCCATACCGGCACGCTGAGCAATGAAAGCGGAGCCCCAGATTACGGTCCCGAACAACAGCAGCAGGCTTCCGCGAATATTCTTTTTCATAAAATCACCGCTGGCTACTTTATCATATCCGGAAGAAATATGCAAGGGGTTCTTTCTTCAAGTTGCATTTTATACCGGTATGCGGTATAATACAAAAAAAGCACAAAACCGTTTGGGCGTTTTGACCCGAACGAATCTTTTGTCTGGGAGGACTGTGTTATGGAAACGATAAAAGCGATTCCAAAGCGAAGTGAGATTGCGGTGGAAGACACCTGGGCGACTGAAGATCTTTTTCCCAGCGATGAAAGCTGGGAGCAAGCCCTTGCAACCCTCCAGGAGGACCGGAATACGCTGATTTCCTATGCCGGACGATTGGGGGAAAGCGGTCAGATTCTCTTTCAGTATCTGGAAAACGCGGAGCGTATAGCCGCGAAGGAAAGTCTTCTGGCAGAGTATATTATGCGCAAAGCCGATGAGGACACTCGGGACGCGAAATATCAGGCGCTTTCCGGAAAGTTTATGAGTGTGTATGTAGATCTGCAAACTGCCATAAGCTTTGAAACACCGCAGATCATGGCAATTCCGGAGGAAATGCTGGATGCCTTTTACGCTGACTGTCCGGAGCTGGAACGCTACCGCCGGTATCTGACCGAAACCCGCCGGCTCAAGGCCCACACCCTTTCCGATGCGGAGGAGCGTATTCTTGCTTCTGCCGGGGAAATGGCCCAGGCACCAAACACAATTTTCGATGTACTCAGCGACGCGGACATGACTTACCCGGATGCCATTGACGGAAAAGGAAATCATCATCCCCTCAGCGCTGGAACCTTTGTCATGCTGGAAGAGAGTCAGGATCGGGAATTGCGGAAGAGTGCTTACGAAAATCTTTACCATACGCTGGGATCTTTCCGCAATACCGCAGCCAGCATTCTGGATGCGCAGAATAAGCAGCTGAAGTTTTTTGCCCAGTGCAGGAAGTATGAAAATGCCTTCGAAGCCTCTCTGGATGCGACCGGTGTGCCTACCTGTGTGTATCTGAATCTCATCGAAGCTGTGCATCAGAATCTTCCCAAGCTGCACCGCTATGTCAGCCTGCGCAAAAAGCTGTTGGGTGTGGATGAACTGCATTTTTATGATGTGTACGCACCGCTTTGCAGGGAGGAACAGGCACCCATTCCTTTTTCCGAAGCAAAGCAGACGGTGTATGATGCGTTGTACCCTCTGGGCGACGACTATCGGAAGATCCTGAAGGAAGGCTTTGAGGGCCGCTGGATCGATGTGTACCAGAATCAGGGAAAGCGCAGCGGCGCCTATTCCTCTGGTTCCCAGGTGCATCCCTTTGTGCTTCTCAACTACACGGGCAGCCTGGACAGCCAGTTTACACTTGCTCATGAAATGGGGCACGCGCTTCACTCCTACTTCTCCAACAAGCATCAGCATTTTGTGGACTCCAATTATGTGATTTTTGTCGCGGAGGTTGCCTCGACCTGCAACGAAGCCCTGCTCATGGAATATCTGCTGTCTAAAACAACGGACAAGCAGCGGCGTATTGTGCTCATCAATCATTTCCTGGAGCAGTTTAAGGGGACACTGTACCGGCAGACCATGTTTGCCGAGTTCGAATTGAATATCGGCCGGATGACCGCCCGGGGAGAAACACTGACCGCTGACGCGCTGTGTGCTGAGTATCGCCGCCTGAATGAAATGTATTTTGGCCCGGATATGGTTGTGGATGATGAAATCGCTCTGGAATGGGCAAGAATTCCCCATTTCTACTATAACTACTATGTCTTCCAGTACGCTACCGGTTATTCTGCCGCCATTGCCCTGTCCCGCCGCATTCTGCGGGAGGGAGACAGCGCTGTCAGAGATTATCTGGGCTTCCTCTCCGGCGGCTGCTCCAAGAGCCCCATTGACCTGCTGAAAGGTGCCGGTGTGGATATGACCAGTCCTGCCCCAGTGAACGATGCGCTGGCCCTCTTCGGGAGCCTCCTGGATGAGATGCAAAAGCTGACGGAGGAAGGATAATGGCTGAGTTGTTTCTTCCTACCCTGCACACCTTTGCCATGAACAATATTTTTACCGGTTCCATGGGTGCGTTCCGTTTCCGTGCGGCGCCCCAGGTGGTGATGGCCACACCCAAAGAGGTGGACTTTGACGCAAGTCAGATTCGGGCGGAGTTTTGGCACGGCCCATTGTGCTATGAAAAAAGCACCATGGAGGGGGAACGGACATTCCCCATGACGGAGGAAGGCCGTGCCGAAATGCTCCGCTGGCTGACGGAAAACATTTAGCACAATGATGCAGCGTTTCTTTGTAAATCAATTTTTTTCAATTAACCATTGACTTTTTTTTCGCTTGTGGTAAAATATCTCCGATATGCAAAGACCATAGGGAAACCAAGCGGAAAAGTGCGTTTTCAGCGAGCGGGGGAGGGTGTAAGCCCCGCATCAGCCAAGCCGCAAGCCACTTCCCTTTGTTGCCCGGGATGACCGGGACGGGTGCTCCCGTTATCGGGCGCTTAAGATGTTTCCCTACGGGAAATAATTAGGGTGGTACCGCGAGTCATTTCCTCGCCCCTATTTTGGGGGCGAGGTTTTTGATGTCTGGAAAACCTATAAAAGAAATGCATGCAATATACAGAAGTATTAGATGGAGGTAGAACCAAAATGAATCCCAAGCCTTATGGTGTCAACGAACTGCGGGAGATGTTCCTTTCTTTTTTTGAGAGCAAGGGCCATCTCCGGCTCCCCAGCTTTTCCCTGATTCCCCAGAACGATGCTTCTCTTCTGCTGATCAACTCCGGCATGGCACCCATGAAGCCCTATTTTAAGGGTGAAGTGGAGCCTCCCCGCCGCCGGGTCTGCACCTGCCAGAAGTGTATCCGTACCGGCGATATTGAGAATATCGGCAAAACCGCCCGCCACGGCACCTATTTTGAGATGCTGGGCAACTTCTCTTTCGGTGATTACTTTAAGCGGGAAGCCATTACCTGGAGCTGGGAATTTCTGACCAAGGTAGTTGGCCTGGATGAAAACCGCCTGTACCCCAGCATTTATGAAAATGACGACGAGGCTTTTGAGATCTGGAATAAAGAGGTGGGTGTTCCCGCCGAGCGGATCTTCCGGTTCGGCAAGGAGGACAATTTCTGGGAGCATGGTTCCGGTCCCTGCGGCCCCTGCTCTGAGATCTATTATGACCGGGGCGAAAAGTACGGCTGCGGAAAGCCGGGCTGCACCGTTGGCTGTGACTGTGACCGGTATATGGAAGTCTGGAACAATGTCTTCTCCCAGTTTGACAACGACGGAAACGGCAACTACACAGAGCTTGTCCAGAAGAATATCGATACCGGTATGGGATTGGAGCGACTTGCTGTCGTCTGCCAGGATGTGAACAGCCTGTTTGATGTGGACACTGTTATGAATATCACCAATAAGGTGACGGAACTCACCGGTGCATCCTACGGCCTCAGCGTGAAGATGGATATTTCCCTCCGGGTCATAACGGACCACATCCGGGCATCCACCTTTATGATCGCGGACGGCGTTCTTCCCAGCAATGAAGGCCGGGGTTATGTTCTGCGCCGGCTGCTGCGCCGGGCGGCCCGCCACGGTAAGCTCCTTGGTGTGAATCATCCGTTCTTGTATCAGGTGGTGGAGACGGTGATCCACGAAAATGAGGCCCACTATACCTACTTGCGGGAGCGTGCTGACTATATCACCAAGGTAGTCAAAGTGGAGGAAGAGAACTTCGCCCGCACTATCGATGGCGGTATGAAGATTTTTGCCGATATGCTGGCGGAGCATAAGGCCAAGGGAGAAAATGAGTTCTCCGGGGCTGACGCTTTCAAGCTTTATGATACCTACGGCTTCCCCATCGATCTGACCATTGAAATGGTTGCCGACGAGGATATGACCCTGGATCAGGCAGCGTTTACCCGGCTGATGCAGGAGCAGAAGGTGCGAGCCCGGGAGGCCCGGAAAGCCCTGGGCGATCTTGCCTGGGCCGGTATCGATCTGGGTCTTGACAATACCCCCACTACCTTTGTTGGCTACGAAAACAACAACTGTGAGGCCAAGGTCCTAGCTGTGTGCGTTGGAGATGAGGTTTCCGGCTCCATTGCCGGCGGCGAAAGCGGCATCATCGTTCTGGACCGTACTCCCTTCTATGCGGAAATGGGCGGTCAGGTGGCGGACCATGGTGTAATTCTCCTGGGTTCCAGCCGCTTTGAAGTCACCGATGTCCAGAAGGATAAGGGCGGTAAGTTCCTGCACTATGGCCGCCTGAGCAAGGGCACTATCAAGGTGGATGATATCGTCTGCGCATCCATCGATGTGGAGCGCCGTCGGGCCATCATGCGTGCCCACTCCGCGACCCACCTGCTGCAGAAAGCTCTGCGCAGTGTCCTGGGTGACCACGTTCATCAGGCCGGTTCTCTCGTCGAGCCTGACCGCCTGCGCTTTGACTTTACCCATTACTCTGCGCTGACCAGTGAGGAAATCATGAAGGTCAACATCCTGGTTCAGAACTCTATTCTGGAAGGCTACGGCGTAGTTACCCGGGAGATGCCCATTGCGGAAGCCAAGAAAATGGGCGCTACCGCGCTATTCAGTGAAAAGTACGGGGATACGGTTCGCGTTGTCAATATGAGCAACTATTCCGTGGAGCTTTGCGGCGGTACCCATCTGGACAACACGGCAAAGGTCGGTCCCTTTGAGATTGAAAGTGAGTGCAGCGTGGCCTCCGGTGTCCGCCGGATCGAGGCCATTACCGGCAAAGAGTGCATGAAGAAGATGGAGCGGATGCAGCAGATGCTCATGGAGGCCGCTGCAAAGATGAAAGTCAAGCCTACCGAGGTCACTACCCGGCTTCAGAGCTACCTGGAGGAGATCCGGGATCAGAAGCGTGTTATTGAGCAGTACAAGACCAAGGAAGCTGCCGGCGACGTGGAGCGGTTCCTGTTTGGCTCCCGGAATATTAATGGGCTGAAGGTCCTGACTGCCAGCCTGCCTCAGGCGGATGCCAATAAGCTCCGTCAGATGGGCGATATGCTCCGGGATAAGGATGAAAGTGTTGTGGCGGTGCTTGCGGCTGTGAACGGCGGGAAACCTACTTTCCTGGCAGTCTGCGGCAAGGAAGCGGTTGCCAAAGGGATCAAGGCCGGAGAACTGGTGAAGCTGGTCTGCTGCGCCTGCGGCGGTTCCGGCGGTGGAAAACCGGATTCTGCTATGGGCGGCGGCAAGGACGTAAACAAGGTTGACAACGCCCTGGCGCTGGTAGATGATTACGTTTCAAGTAAGATCTGATATTGAATGAACGACAGGGGCGAACAGCGTGTCCCGGAGGCATCCCAGCTTGGAACGCTTTCGGCGCACGGTTCGCCCCTGCGGATTATTTGCGGCAGAGAAGAAACTTCAGGAAAGAGAGTGTGACCGGAATGCGCAGGCTCCTGTGGTTTACCCTTGGGTTTGGCGGTATATGCCTGCTCTGTGTCTATTTCCTTTGGGGCAGAACGCTCTGGTTTCCTGCGGCCATCTGCGGCTGTGCGTGGATCCTGCTTCGCTTTATTGGCATGAAATGGGAAAGAGCCTGCCCGATTGCTGCACTGTTTCTTGGCTGCTGTGCAGCACTGCTCTGGTTCAGTTTCTTTAAAGCAGTGTATCTTGGCCCGGTTCTTACTCTGGACGGGCAGAAGGTTTCTGTGACAGTGATCGCGTCAGAATACAGCGGGAAATCCCAGTATGGTGACCGTGTATCCGGATGGTTCCTGTGGGAGGGAAAACCCTACCAGATTTCGCTTTCCCTGAAAAAAGGAGTTTCCCTTGCGCCTGGGGATGAGGTCACCGCGGAGTTTCTGATTCGCCTTACTGTTCCGGAGGGGGAAAAAGAATCGCTTTATCAATCCGGCAGTGGCCTGTTTCTTCTGGGAACGCAGAAGTCAGATGCTGTAATTGACAGTTCTTCCCAAGATGCATGGTTCCTGATTCCACAAAAAGCAGCCAATCGTCTGCGGGACATTCTGGAAGCCTGTCTTCCCAAGGATACCGCGCCCTTTGCCAAAGCTCTGCTGCTGGGAGATACAGATGGACTTGACTACGAAACGGATACTGCTCTGAAGCTCAGCGGCATTCGCCATGTGGCGGCTGTATCCGGTCTTCATGTGGGGCTCTTGTATGGTATTATTCGGACCTTGACCTTTCGGAAGCGGTGGCTCACAGCTTTGGTTGGGATTCCGGTCCTTGCGTTTTTTGCGGCAATGGCCGGTTTCAGTCCTTCCGTAAGCCGTGCATGCCTGATGACAGGCCTTGCTATAATGGCGGATGCCTTTCTGAAAGAATATGATTCTCTTTCCGCCCTTTCTTTCGGCGTATTGGTTCTTCTGCTTCTGAATCCCTTTTCCGCTGCCTCTGTCAGCCTGCAGCTTTCCGTAGCCAGCGTTGTGGGAATTTTGATTTTTTATCCCGGGCTGCATCAGTGGTATCAGAAGAAAACGGCAAAACTTCCATGGAAAGGTATCCTGGGAAGCGTAATCCGTTGGTTTGGCAGCTCAGTTGGTATTTCGATGAGCGCAATGGTTCTGACGACTCCCCTCAGTGCTCTCTATTTTGGAACCATCAGTTTGATTGCCGTCGTGACCAACTTATTGACCCTTTGGTGTATCATGTTTATCTTCTGCGGCACGGCCTTCCTGTGCTGTGCCGGACTGCTGTGGCTTCCTGCCGGCCTTTTCCTGGGAAAGCTCCTTGCGTGGCCTATCCGTTATGTGCTTTTTATTGCGAAGGTTCTGTCCCGGTTCCCGTTTGCTGCGGTATATACCCGGAGTGGCTGGATTACCGGATGGTTGATCCTGAGTTACTTTCTGCTGGTTGTATTCCTTCTCCGGAAGAAGAAACCAGTATTCTATGCATGCGTTTGCACAGGGGGACTGGCGGCAGCTCTCTTTTTCAGCTGGTGGATACCCCGGCAGGATGACTTCCGTGCGACGGTATTGGATGTAGGACAGGGGCAGTGCATTCTGCTTCAGAGCCGCGGTAGCAGCTACCTTGTGGATTGCGGCGGCGGAAGCGGAACTGCGGCGGCAGATGCGGCAGCTGAAATGCTCCTAAGTCAGGGAGTGCATCGGCTGGATGGGATCATTCTGACCCACCTGGATCAGGACCATATCAATGGACTCAGTTATCTTTTAACACGGGTGGAAACCCGTACGTTGTTGCTCTCTCCGGCTGAAGAGGCGGATCTTATTTATGAGCTTCCTTCGCAGGATGCTGCCGTTTCCTATGTTGACTGCGTACAGACCATTCCCAGTGGGACCGGAACGCTGATATTATACCCACCGGATGCGGGAAGCAAAGAAAACGATAATTGTATCTGCGTCTTGTTTGCTGTGGAAAATTATGATATACTGATTACCGGAGACAGAACCGCAACAGGGGAGTGGGACCTGGTGCGAAATACGGAACTGCCCTATGTGGATATTCTGATCGCGGGACACCACGGCTCCAAATATTCCACCTCCCAGTTTCTTCTGGATGCGGTGAAACCGGAAACCGTAGTGATTTCCGTGGGGAAAAACAATATTTACGGCCATCCGGCACCGGAGCTGCTGGAAAGGCTGGAACTATACCATTGCAGAATTTTTCGGACTGATTTGGACGGTACAGTGGTTTTCAGGAGGTGATGATGTGGCAAAGAAGCAGAATACGGACAATGGCCTCAGGGATCTGAAGCAGGCGCTGAAAGACAAAAATCCCGGAAGGCTGTACTTCTTTTACGGGGAAGAAACCTTCCTCCTGACATATCATCTTGACAGATTAAAAAAATTGATTCTGGATCCTGTTACAGAGTCTTTTAATTTCCATCGGTTCACCGAAGAGACCTGGTCAATAACAGCTTTTGCTGATGCGGTTGAGATGCTTCCCATGATGGCGGAAAAGACCATGGTCCAAGTGGATGATGTGGAGCTGTTTAAGCTGCCGGAGGACGAAAGAAACCGGCTTGCGGAAATTTTCCGGGATCTTCCGGCGTATTGCACGATTGTTTTCACCTATATAACTGCACCCTGGAAGCCTGACAAACGAATGCGGAAGCTTTGGGAGGCAATGGACAGCTGCGGCCTTGTTGTGGATTTTGAACGGCAGGACCAGCGGGACCTGATACCATGGGTGGGCAGGCACTTTGCTGCCCATGATAAGCGTATTTCCACCGAGCTGTGTATGTATCTGATTGAGATCACAGGCGGAACCATGACGGCGCTCAATGGAGAAATAGAAAAAATCTGCGCTTTCTCCGGCGCACCGGAGATCTGTCGGGCGGATATTGACGCCGTTACGGAACCGGTTCTGGACGCGGTTGTGTTTCAGATGACGGATATGCTTTGCGGCGGCGATTATCGGGGGGCATTGGAAAAACTGAACCAGCTGCTGAAAATGCAGCAGGAGCCGATCCCCATTCTTGGCGCAGTGGGCAGCAGCTTCCGCAGACTTTCTGCGGCCAGAGTATTTCTTGACCGGGGGAAAAGCCCGTATGAGCTGCAGGATTTCCTGGGAATCTGGGACAAGGCCGCCCGGCAGGCAATGACGGCGGCGCGGAACCTTTCGCCCGCCTTTCTGCGCAGGGCTTCGGAACTCATTATCGAGACGGATTACCGAATGAAGACCTCCTTTGACGATCAACGCAGGTTGCTGGAAATGATGATTCTGACCCTGGCCCAGGAGGCAAAACATGGTTAAGATCCGGGAAGCCATTGTGGTGGAGGGCAGGTACGATAAAAACACCCTCAGCCAGATCGTTGACGCGCCTATCTTTCAGACAGACGGATTTGGAATTTTCCGGGACCGGGAAAAAATGCGGCTTCTGCGCAGGGCTGCGGAGAGGCTGGGCCTGATCATTTTTACGGACTCCGACGGCGCAGGCTTTGTAATTCGCAATCACATCAAAAGCGCAATCCCTGAAAAGTACCTGAAGCATGCCTATATTCCGGATATTCCGGGCAAGGAAAAGCGGAAGTCCGCCCCCGGCAAAGAGGGAAAGCTGGGTGTAGAAGGCATGAAGCCGGAAATTATTTTGGAGGCACTGCGCCGCGCGGGCGCTACCTTCGACGAAGGGCAAGCTCCGGCTGCTCGTGGGATCACAAAGCAGGATATGATGGAGCTTGGGCTTTCCGGCGGTCCTGACAGCAGCGCAAAGCGGAAGAAACTGATAAAGGCTTTGGATTTCCCGGAGCATCTGAGCGCAAATGCCCTGCTTCAGGCTCTCAATATGCTGTATTCACTGGACGAATTAAAGGCTGCTGTGGCGGCTTTGGAGACAGACAATGGTTGATATATCTGTAAAAAACCTTGTAAAATTTTTTGTTATCGGGGAAAACCTTCTGGATGGTCTGACCTTTGAGATCCAGGAGGGGGAGCGTGTTGCGATTCTGGGCAGAAACGGCTGCGGAAAAACCACGCTTCTGAAGATTCTCACCGGGGAAATGGACTATGACGATGGTGAGGTCTACGTTAATCCCAATAAGCGTTTGGGGCTGATTTCTCAGATCCCCCATTTTCCGGAGGGCTTTCTGGTTGAGGACGTGCTTCATTCCGCGTTTGCTGATCTCTGGAAGATTCGCAGACGCATGGAAGCCATTGAAAAGCAGATGCAGTCTGGTTCTAATGGTGAGCTTCTCCGGGAGTATGACCGGCTTACTGCCGCGTTTCAGGCCGGGGGCGGGTATGAAACGGATGTAGAAACGGATAAGATCTGCAATGGTCTGGGAATTACCCGGCAGCAGCGCCAGCAGGAATTTGACAGCCTTTCCGGCGGAGAAAAGACCCGTGTCAATCTTGCGAGACTCCTGCTGGAAAAAACGGATATTCTTCTGCTGGATGAGCCTACCAACCACCTGGATCTTCGCAGTGTGGAATGGTTGGAGAGTTATGTTAACATATTTAAAGGAACCGTGGTGGTCATTTCCCATGACCGTTATTTCATTGACCGGGTCGCTCAGCGGGTTATAGAGATTACAGACGGCCATGCGGAGTTCTATTCCGGCAATTATTCCTTTTATATGGATGAAAAGCAGGCCCGGTTTGACCTGCAAATGAAACAATATGAGCAGGAGCAGGCGAAATTAAAACAGCTGGGCTTTACCGTGGAGCGGGTGAAGGGCTGGGGCATCAACAACCGGACCCTTTATCGCCGTGCTATGTCCATCCAGCACCGTATGGAGCGCATCAGAAAGACGGAAAAACCAAAGAAAGAGCGGACAATGAAAGCTTCTTTCGGAGAAAAAGATTTTTCCGGTGATGTAGTGTTCAAAATCAAGGGACTGTCCAAAGCTTTTGGGGAGCATGTCCTTTTCTCGGATGTGAATCTCAATGTGGAGGGCGGCGAGCGGATTGCGCTGCTGGGGGATAATGGAAGCGGAAAGACGACTTTCCTGAGCTGTCTGCTGGGAGATGAAAGCTGCCAGGGAAAAATCCAGTTTGGGCCCACGGTCAAGGTTGGGTATCTGCCCCAGATCCTGCATTTTGACCATCCGGAGCGCAGCCTGTACGACACCATGCTCTATGAAAAGAACTGTACGCCCCAGACAGCCCGGGATCGGTTGGGCGCATTCCTTTTTCAGGGCGAGGATGTTTTTAAGACAGTAGGGAACCTTTCCGGCGGGGAGCAGTCCCGGCTGCGGCTTTGCATGCTCATGGATGAAAAGATCAATCTTCTCATTCTGGACGAGCCAACAAACCATCTGGATATTGCTTCCCGGGAATGGGTGGAAGCGGCCATTGAAGAATTTGAGGGAACATTGCTTTTTGTATCCCACGACCGTTACTTTATTGAGAAGTTCGCTGAACGTATCTGGCTTCTGCAGGATGGTATGATCCGGGATTTTCCCTGCGGTTATCAGAAGTATCGTTCCATCCTGGAGCATGAGGCTGCTGCCAGAGCGGAAGTACCCGCCGCACCGAAGCCCAAGAAAGAAAAGCCCAAAGGCGGAACCAAGGATGCTGAAAAGCGCCTCCGGGCCCTTGAACGGGAGATCGAGAAGCAGGAGCAGTCCATTGCCTCCCTGGACAAACGGATCGAGGAAGCTGCGTCAGATTATCAGAAACTGACCCGCCTTCTGGGAGAAAAGGAAGAACAGGAAGCGGCGCTCATGGAATTGATGGAGCAGTGGGAGCAGATGAGCGAATAAGCTTTGATCGTGGTGCGCACGGGAGAAATCAGCGTATTCTTTCACAGAAAGAGGATGGATCCATGAAACAAATGAAGAAAGCATTGTTTGTTCTGCTTTTGCTTGCGGTTTTTCTGGGGATCACACTGACTGCATGCCGAAAGCAGGAACCTGCCCTGCAGGAGAGCACAACGGAGGAAACGGAAACGATTCCGGAGGTTTCTGCCACGGTAGTAACGGAACCCGAAGTACTTCCAACTGAGACAGAACCGGAGGAAGAGAAGTACGTGATTTCCCTGGCGGGTGATTGTACTCTTGGAACGAACAGCACCGTTTATTATGCGGATCTGGGCTTTATTCGCACTATCGGAGAGGATTATGGCCACCCATTTCGTAACGTGCAATGCTACTTTGCGAATGATGATTTGACCCTTGTCAATCTGGAAGGCCCTCTTATCGACAATGGACACCCGAAACCCAATAAGGAGTTTAATTTCCGTGGTCCCACGGATTATGTCAATATTCTGACGGAGGGCAGCGTGGAGGCGGTAAGCCTTGCCAATAATCATACTGAGGATTACGGCACAGATGGTTACCAATCTACTTTGGATACGCTGAATGAAGCCGGGATACCCTATGTAGAGCGGGATTCCTCTGTTATCATTACCCTGGGAGATAACTTCAAGGTCGGTATTTACGGCGCGATGTTCTATAAACTGGATGAGGACCAGATCGTGAACGGGATCACTTCCCTGAAAGAACAGGGAGCGGATTTTGTCATCTTTGCGGTACATTGGGGAACCGAGTATTCCTACAACCCGGCTTCGAATCAAGTTTCATTGGCGCATTCTGTTATCGACGCAGGAGCCGACGTCGTTTGGGGGCATCATCCCCATGTGCTTCAGCCCATTGAAAAATACGGGGATGGGATCATTTTCTATTCTCTGGGAAATTTCAGCTTTGGCGGCAATACTTCCCCGAGAGACTATGACAGTGCGTTGATTCAGCTTATGCTTATCCGCGGTGTGGACGGTAGCGTCCGGATGGATCAGGTGGAAGTCCACCCGGTATGTATCAGTTCTATTACTACATCCAATAACTATCAGCCAACGCCCTATGAACCTTCTTCGGCGGAGTATGATCGAATCATGGGTAAGCTGAACTGGTCACAGTCGGAGAAAGTTGACTGATTTCCCAGGCATTGGATTGCAGTTGACAGTATCTGACAGCTGTCCTATAATAAACGCATTCAAAAGAAAAAGGAGTATAAATTATGAGTTCATGCAACGGAAATTGTTCTTCCTGCGGCTCGGATTGCTCGGATCGTAAGGCGGAAAGTCTGCTTGCCAGCCTGAATCCAAAATCCAGCGTAAAAAAAGTGATTGCTGTGGTTTCCGGCAAGGGCGGTGTGGGTAAATCTACGGTTTCTTCCCTTCTGGCAGTAGCGATGGCCCGGGACGGAAAGCGCGTCGGTATTTTGGATGCCGATATTACCGGCCCCTCCGTGCCCACAGCATTTGGCGTACAGGAGTGCGCTGGAGCCAACGAGGACGGCCTTTATCCCGCGCTGACCCGCAGCGGTATCCAGGTCATGTCCATTAATCTGCTTCTGGATGATCCGGCGGATCCCGTCGTTTGGCGCGGCCCTGTGATCGCCGGTGCCGTGAAACAGTTCTGGACGGATGTGATCTGGGAAGATGTGGATTACCTGTTTGTGGATATGCCTCCCGGAACCGGCGATGTTCCGCTGACGGTGTTCCAGAGTATCCCGGTGGATGGAGTTGTTATTGTGACCAGCCCTCAGGATCTTGTTTCCATGATCGTCACCAAGGCTGTCAAGATGGCAAACATGATGCATATTCCTGTGCTGGGCTTTGTGGAGAACTATTCCTACCTTCGCTGCCCGGATTGCGGCAAGAAAATCAGCGTTTTTGGAGAAAGCCATCTGGATGAAACGGCAGCAGCCCTAGGCATCCCGGTTCTTGCCCGTCTGCCCATCGACCCGGAGGTCGCGAAAGCCTATGACAGCGGCCTGATGGAGACGGTGGATACCGCGGCTGTTTCCCCCGTGATTGACGCGATCCGTTCCCTGTAATAATGATTAAAAAAACCCGTGCCGGTCACTTTATTTTGACCGACACGGGTTTTGGTGTTCAGTTCAGAGAAGCGATGGCGCTGCGGATCCGCCCGATTGTACGGTCTTTTCCCAGAAGCTTCATTACCGTGTACAGATCCGGAGAAGCGGTTTTTCCGGTTACGGCAACACGAAGAAATGTGGAGATATCCGCTACAGTCCCGGGGAAAGCGTCGGGATTTGCCTTGTAGGCTTTCATGTCCGTGGTAAAGCCCAAATCTACCGTTACAGCCTTTACCTTATCAAACCATGCTGTGGAATCCTCATCCGGATCATAGCATTCCAGGAATTTGGCCAGGGTGGCTTTTACTGTTTCTTTATCGAACTTGGGGTCAAATACAGGCGTTTCCAGATAGTCGTCATAGAAGAATCCCATATAAGGCTTGGCTTCCTTCCAGGTTGCCAGATCCTTTCTGGGCTTCTTCCCGCCCCGTCCGATGGCAAGAATGGACTTGGCATAAGCCGGATCCGCTTTCAGCTTGTCTGCAAAGTCCGGGTCAAATTCTTCTGCCCACTCCACAAGCAGAGAGTACACGGTTTGGGCATCCATTTTCGCAATCTCGTTCTTGGAAACATCCGACAGCTTGGCGTAGTCGAAGAGATTTCCGGCAGGGTTCAGCTTTTTGGGACTGAACTTGAAAGCGGAAGCTGGTGCAGTGGGATTGGCTCTGCGCCAGTCTTCGTAGTTGGAGTTTAAGAGGGTCATGATGTATTCATAGACCGCCTGCACGGGGAAGCCTTCCGCTTTGTAGTAGGTCAGCGCCAGCTCTGGATCCTTCCGTTTGCTGAGCTTGCGCTTGGAGGTGCCGTCCATTTTCATCAGAGGTCCGATATGGACATATTTTGGAAGCTTGAAGCCAAGCGCCCCAAAAAGCTGAATGTGGAAGGGCAGGCTGGGAAGCCACTCGTCGCCCCGAACCACATGGGTCGTACGCATCAGGTGATCGTCAACCGCATGGGCAAAGTGGTAAGTGGGAATGCCGTCGGATTTCAGCAGTACCTGGTCTACGTTGTTTTCCGTAACCGTCAGTTCACCTTTCACAAGATCGTTATATTTGAACTGGTGGCTGATGTCACCGGTGGAACGGAACCGGAGAACCCAGGGCTTCCCGGCATCAATCTGAGCCTGAATATCCTCCATGGGACGGTCACGCCAGATTGCATACTTTCCGTAGTAACCCGTAGTCTCCTTGTCTTTTTCCTGCTGTTCCCGCATGGCGGAGAGCTCTTCCTCTGTGCAGAAGCAGGGGTAGGCCTTCCCCTCGGCAACCAACTTTTTGGCATAGACATGATAAATGTCAGCACGCTGACGCTGGCGATAGGGGCCGTATGCGCCGTTGTCACCGTCCATGGTGGCACCCTCGTCAAAGTGAATACCATAGTGCTTCAGTGTGTTAATCAGCACTTCCACAGCCCCGGGAACCTCCCGCTTGGCATCGGTGTCCTCAACCCGCAGAAACAGGATACCGCCGGACTGGTGCGCCATCCGTTCACTGGTCAGACCCTGAACCAGATTGCCCAGGTGAACAAAACCGGTGGGGGAGGGGGCCATCCGGGTAATGACAGCGCCCTCCGGCAGATTGCGGGGAGGAAACCGCTTTTCAAGATCCTCCGCTGTCTGGGTCACATTGGGAAAAAGCAGCTCAGCCAAAGCCTGATAATCCATAATTCGTACCTCTTTATTACAAAATCTTTATTGAGTATACCACAGCTTGTCTGAGAAATCAATATTGGGCATTTTGCGCTGCCCTGAATATTTGAAAACGCCTCCGATTTATGGGAGGCGTTTTTGCTGTTAAGTACTGCTGTAATCCGGAAGACCAAACCCCCGGATCTGATAATAACCTTGCAGAATATACCGGTAGGCAACCTGGTCATTTCTGTTTCCTTCAATTACTTTGATAAAAGGACCGGCGGTTCCTACAACGATGCCAACATGATTGGCCCAGCCGGTACAGTCGGAAAAGAGTGGCTGCCGTCCCCAGGAATAGTAGATAATATCACCGGGCAGGGGGAGGTAATTATCATCCTCCTGCCAGCGTCCCATCTTCTGTAACAATTCTATCTGCCGCTGGCAGCCGCATTCCGTTGGAATAATATTGGTTTCTCGGCTTGCAATGGCTGCCGCGCTAACAAAGACCGCGCACCAGCTGTCGGTATATTGGACGGTATAGTCCTGGGCCAGGGGCTCGTGGGAATTATAGAGGTCAATAATTTCCTTGTGGCTTCCGTCTGCTTCATTCGCGCCCAGCCAGGCTTCAGCGGAAGCGATCAGCGCCAATCGCGCGGCTTTCTCCTCTGGCTCTACCTCTCTGGCAAATCCCCAGGGGTCGGATAAAAAATAGAACAGAATCCCTGACGCAAGCAAAGCGATTCCCGTAAAAACTGCCAGAATCCAATACAGGAGCTTTCGTTTTGTTTTCAAGTTTTTCACTTCCTCTGCCGTATTATAGCAAATACAGGGAGGAAAAGCAATCGATGGCAGATTAAAGCTTTCTTAAACCGGACAAATGGATTTATACAGGTTTTGGACAAAGCAGCCCTTTCAGCCAAAGAAAATCCTCTTTTTTAAATACACCCATCAAGTACAGAAGGCTCGAAAACAAGGGAATAAATGTGAGGGCCTGCAAAGCGGGTGAACTCAGAAAAGAGACTGCCCAGCAGCTTCCCAACGCCGCGGCTCCGGTAAACATTGGGAGGGCGGCGGAAATATGCTCTCCGGAGATGATTAACAGCCGCCTGAGGCTCAGAATGAAATTAATCAGATGAGTTACAAGAAAACTGAAAAAATATCCGCGCATCCCAAAACGGGGAAGCAGAAAATAGAGAAAAACAACATCCAGAGCCGAGGTGAGAATATTATACCGCACACAGATTTTCTGCTGTCCCAGCCCCTTTGTCATTGCGTCGGTGATGGCGTCGCAGTAGAGCATGGGAATGAGAGGCGCGTACATCCGAAGATAGTATCCTGCTTCCTGGCTTTGGTAGAGCCACTGGCAAAGATCCTCTGAAAGCAGATAGATCAGACTAGAGAAAGTGGTTCCGTAGATCATGGCGACCCACAGACTCCGATGAACAAGATGAGAAATACGATTTTTGCTTCCCCCTGCTGCGCACCGGGCAAGCTCCGGGATCAGCAGCTCGGCCAGACCGAAGAGGATACAGGCAGGGAACATCAGAACTGGAAAGACCATCCCGCAGACCAATCCAAAGGCTGCAAGGGGATTGGTGACCATTGGATTCAAGGCAAGCCGCTGGGGGACCATCAAATTTTCTGTTGTATTGATGCCGGACTTGACGATATCCGCCAGGGCAAGGGGAAGGGCAACCTGCTCCAGTCTCCTGCGAACCGGGGTCCTGGGACCATGTGCTGGCCGCTCCAGAATCCGTAAAAGCGTCAGCAGCAGAAGCGTTACGATGCCGCCAAGACACCCGCCCAGAACAACAGCCTGACAGGCCTTTGCGGAATCTTCACCTGCCCAGAAACTAAGTGCCGCCAATGTTACCAGCATAGAGCATATCTGCTCCGCGACTTCCACGGCAGCCAGAGTCCGGATCCGGTTTGCGCCTGTAAAGTAGCCTGTGAGCACACCACACAGACAGGTGCAGGGGAGAAAGGCGGCGAAGATGCGAAGCGCCTGTACTGCTTCCATGGTTCCGATCCAGTACCGGGCAATGAGCGGGGCCGAGAAAAAAACCAAACTGCCCACTGCGGTACTGAAGCATAGGCTGTATAGAAAACAGGCGGAAAGGACCCAGGTCACATTTTGTGCCCGTTTCTTTCCAAGCTCCTCAGCAGTGAGATACATGGTCGCGGTTCGTATTCCGGCCATTCCTGCAACCATGGAAAGACTGCTTACAGACATGACAAGCTGCAATAGCCCAACTCCGGCTGCACCGATCCGGCTGGATATATACACCTGAAACGAGGTCCCTGCCATTCGAAGCAACAGATTAACTGCTGTGAGCAGCAAGGCATTGTAAAAGATGGGTAAGCGTCGGCGCAAAAGAATCCCCCCTTGTCCACATTCTATGGCAAGGGGGGAGGGAGTATGCCGTAGGAAACTTAATTGGTATCTCCACCAAAATAGGTACAGTAGGGCCGCAGGGGACATTCACCGCATTTCGGACGCTGAGCGGTACAGATTTCCCGCCCGTACAAAACGATCCGATGGCAGAAATCAGAGCTTTCCTCCGGTGGAAGGATCGCCCGAAGCTGCCGTTCCACTTTCTCGGGTTCCTTTCCTTGGCTGAGACCCAAGCGCCCACAGATCCGGATGCAGTGGGTGTCGCACACTACACTCCCGGGAACATGGTAAATATCGCCAAGCAGAAGGTTGGCGGTTTTTCGTCCCACACCGGGAAGCTTCAGCAGTTCCTCCATCGTGCCGGGGACCTTTCCGCCGTAGTCAGAAAGCAGCATCTGGCAGGCAAGAACAATGTCTCTTGCTTTATGTTTGTAGAATCCGCAGGAATGAACCAGCTTTTCTACCTGGCCGATATCCGCCGCAGCCATGTCTTCCAGTGTAGGGTAAGCCGCAAAGAGTGCCGGTGTTACAAGGTTAACCCGGGCGTCCGTACATTGGGCGGAAAGGCGCACGGCGATCATGAGTTCATAATCTTTTTGATAGTGGAGCGCGCAGGGAGCATCACCGTACCGATCTTTCAAAATGGAAATAATAGCGCTTACTTTTTCTTCCATGGCTTTTCTTTCCTTCTTTATGTGAAAATGAGGTTTTTCCTTACTATATCACGTTTTATGAAAAAAGGGAAGAAAAATCAATAAAGATCCTCCGGAATATCTGCGGTGAGAGCAGAAACTTCATAAGCGGTCCGCTCCTGCGCGCCTGTCTCGGTCAGTTTGGTGTAGCCGCGGCTTTGCAGTCTTCCGTAGATTCGGATTTTGTCTTTTGTATGGCACCGGGCCGCCTCCTGGGCGGTCCTGCCCCACAGGATACAGGGCAGATAGTCCGCTCTGTGAAATGCTCTGGGAACCGCAAGCATGATATCGCAGATTTCTCTGCCCAGAGGTGTCCGGCGAAACGTTGGTTCCCGGCACAAGGTTCCGTCAATCATGACATCATTCAGCCAATCCCCGTCTTCTGCCGCAATGGATGAGGCAAAGACAAAGATGAGCAGATGCCGTGTTCCATCCTCCCGCAGATTATGGGACCGGATCTGACCGGTTACCCGGAGCATTTCGCCGCCGAATGGGTCGATTCCTCCAAGAATGGATTCTTCCGCAATGACCGGCAGCGTGTCCAATGCGCCGGAAAGACGTTGAACCTCCAAATAAAAGCGAAAGAACCGTTTGCCGTGATTTTCGTGGGAAAATTCGGGGAGCGCTGTAAGGCTGCCCCGCAGTGTGACCTGATTTGCGATTGATTCCATAAGTACCACCCCGTCTGTTCAGATGTATGGGACATTCTATGCGCGGGGCGGACAAAAAGAACTGCCCTCCGGGAGACTCCGGAGGGCAGAGAAAGGTATTCACTGAATATGTGAATGGTTATTAATATGGTCCTGACAGTAGCAGTAATAACCCTTGCACCGGGAGCAATACCGGAATTCCAGCTCCGGATTGCTTACATCCGTTCGTCCGCAGATGGTGCAGCGGTGAGTATAGGGGGCCTTAGGCGTTGCGGTAGTTGCCTCATAGGAGCCTGCGCTGGGGAAAGGGATAACCTTGGGCCGGCCTGATTTTTTGGCGGGAGTTATCTTTCGGAAAAGACGGCGCAGATTTGCTATCCAGGACACCGGGATCACATTCAGAACATCTTTGCCAAAGAACAGGAAATAGTTTGCAAGGGCGATTACCGGGAAGAAGTTGTAAGGGGTAAAAGGCATTGCGAACAGTCCTGTGAAGACAATGACAAGATCGATCAGAGCAAACACCCATGCTTTGATAGGGATGATAAAGAACAAAAGAAAGCTGGCCTGGGGATACATGGTGGCATAGCTGAGAAACAGGCTCATATTCAGGTAGTACACATTGGCGGTGCAGTTAAAAACCATGGAATAAATATCCATAAGCACCACACCGGTGAGATAAAACAGATTGAATTTAAACGTGCCCCACAGGCGTTCCATAGCTTGTCCCAAAGAAAAGTAACAAACCAGGGTGATGAGCTGAAAGAGAATGTTGTCCTGAAGCAGCGTCAAAGGGTAGGTAAAAAGCCGCCAGATCTGACCGTGAAGAATTGCCTGCCGGTTGAAGCACAGCAGATTATACAGGACATAGTTATTGGCGAAGATACTCATGAGATAAACAATGGCAGTACCAATGCAGATGTAGAGCATCAGATTGGGAATGCCTTTGTTACGGTTTTTATAGCAGAATCGCTCGAAGGATCTTCTTAGGTTTTTCAAACGGCTCAACTCCTAATAAAAGCTACGGCTATTTTACCAGCGAATCTGTGAAAAGTCCATAGAAGAATTGTGAACAATCAAAAAAAGCAGGAATCCCTCTTGACAAAAAGCAAAAAAAGTGTAATATACGTTTGTGAAAACTGCATACAGCCTTATCAAGAGTGGTGGAGGGAACGGCCCGATGAAACCCTGCAACCTGTTTATTCAAGGTGCAAAATCCGGCGGCAACGAAAGATGAGGATCTGATTTGGACGCACATCGGATCTTCGGTGTGCGGTTTTTCTTTACTTAAAAAGAGAAAGGAAATCAAATCAATGAACAGCAGACTTTTTACTTCCGAGTGTGTCACCCCCGGTCATCCGGACAAGGTGGCGGATGCCATTTCCGATGCGATCCTGGATGAGTGCCTTCGTCAGGATCCGTCTTCCCGTGTGGCATGCGAAACAATGGTCACAACGAACTTCTGCATAATCTGCGGAGAGATCACAACGAAAGCTGTAGTGGATTATCCTGAAGTTGCCAGGCGCGTCATCCGCAGCATCGGATATGTACATCCCGGTGAGGGATTCGATGCGGATACCGCTCAGATCCAGTGCCGAATCCACACACAGTCCCCCGATATTGCCCTGGGAACCTGTGATGAAATCGGTGGGGCCGGGGACCAGGGTATGATGTTTGGAGGCGCGTGTACCCAAACGAAAGAATGCATGCCGCTGCCCATTGCTTTGGCTCGTGCTCTCATCAGCCGTCTGACCCAGCAGGTCAAGAACAATCCGCTGCTTCGTCCGGATGGCAAAACCCAGGTTACCGTGGAATACGATTCCCAGGGAAATGTCCTTGGAATCGACACGGTGGTTGTTTCCGTTATGCACAGCCGGGAGTTTGCAATTGACGATCTTCGCGAATATATCAGAGCGTATGTGATCGCTCCGGTTCTGGAGCGCTATGGATTTTCCTTGAATGCGGTAAAGCATGTGCATGTCAACCCCACCGGTTTATTTGTAGTGGGAGGGCCGGACGGTGATACCGGTCTGACGGGCAGAAAAATCATTGTTGACACATACGGCGGTTGGTTTTCTCATGGCGGCGGAGCGTTTTCCGGAAAGGATCCCACCAAAGTGGACAGAAGCGGAGCGTATCTGGCAAGATACATGGCGAAAAACCTTGTTGCGTCGGGACTTGCTTCCCAGGTCCAGGTCCAGCTTGCTTACGCCATCGGCGTAGCGCAGCCGGTTTCCCTGATGGTGGACAGCTTCGGAACGGGCGTGATCACGGATGAAGAGATGGCGCGCCGTCTTCTCAAATGTGTGGATATGACACCGGGCGGCATTATCCGCCGGCTCGGCCTGCGCAGACCGATCTATATGGATACTGCGCTTAACGGACATTTTGGCATTGCCGACCGGCCGTGGGAGCAGACGGATCTGAAGCTGAATTAAACATATTTTTTTATATGAGGAAAGGGACATCCGGTGGGATGCCCCTCTTCTTTTTATTGTCGTATGTATCAGCTACGAAGCAAAAGAGGCTGAAGCTGGATACCCTGTATGGCTGCGTCCATTGCCTCCGGAATGCGGGCAAAATCAGCGACCAGAGACGCAGGCTTTTTAATCGGATCATCCTGCCCAAAGGGGACAAAATAAAAGTTTTTTCTTGCAAGAAGGCGTCCGATGTTTTCTGCCGCACCGGCAAGCCCATCGTTGGTAGATACCGCAATCAGAACAGGACGGGCGTTTCGTAAATGGCTTTTCGCGGCCATTGTAACACTTGTATCCGCAATGCTGTGGGAAAGCTTTGCCAGTGTGTTTCCTGTACAGGGGGCAATAATCAATATGTCCAGGAGCTTTTGGGGGCCGATGGGTTCCACTTCGGAAATTTCACACCAGACCGGTTTGCCGCAGATTTTCTCGACCCGGTGAAGATGTTCTTCTGCTGTACCGAAGCGGCTGTCCGTACAGGCGCTGCTTGGTGACAGAATGGGGAATACCGTGTTATCCTTTACCAATTCCTTCAAAACGGGGAACACCTTGGAGAAGGTGCAGAAAGAACCGCACATACAAAAACCGATATTCATTACAATTCCTCCATAAGTAATCTGTAAATCGTATTCGCAATCAGCTGGCCGGAGCTTTCCGGCGCATAGATTCCGGGTAAACCTCTCGCCTGGATCGCGTCACGGCAGAGAATCCCGGGCTTGGATGCAAGATCGATTTTCAGACATTCCGCCGCATTTGTGAAGTCTTCCTCATTGAGAACGGGTTCCGGTGCTGTGTTAAAGATCAGCCGAACGGAAGGAATTATCTTCCGGAGCGAATCCGTCGATGCGGTCCGATAGCCAAGCATGCGAAGTAGAGCACGGTCGGATTCTTTTCGCGCTGTTACAATAGGGTCCGCACCCATTCCTTTCAACTGATGGGCAAGACATTTTCCGATTCGTCCCCATCCGATGATCAAAACAGGAGCGAGAGCCAGGGTTATTGGCAGTCTCTGGGCGGCAATCATGAGTGCGCAGGAAGCGGTGATGGACGCATTTTGGGCAAGATATTCCGGATCCTGTAAAAGATCTGTCTTATAATATTTTTCCGGGATCCATTTATTTAAGTTTCCTCCGATTATCCGTATTTTGGAAGGAAGACGTTCCAGGTAGGAATGTATATCCTCCCCGGAGCGAAGCATTCCGTCAGGACAGAAGCTTGGTATATCCAAAAGTAGGGCAGTAACGTCCGGAGAGGGGTGGTCTGCTATATGGATTCCCCTTTTCTTGAGGAATCCCGCGGCAAAATGGCATGCTTGCGTAGTACCGATGGGGTAAAGAAGAGGAGTATGCATTTTATTACCTCCTTTTCAAAATAATATGCCTGCTCATGGAAGAAGGTTCCAAAGGAAACCGGTTCGGGTTTTCTTTCCATTTCCCTTGATTTTTTCTATAGAAAATGTATAATAAAAACAAAGGGGTGACTGAAAATGCAAAGACTAGGCTTTATTCACGATATGCTGGATGTCAAGGTCCTGATTCTGTTTGTCATGTCCAGAGTTGCCTATCCTGTTAATACGCAGCAGATTTATGAGCTGTGTTATCAGGATGACTGCCTGAGCTATTTTGATGTATGCACGGCTATCCCCCAGATGGTCACTTCCGGACACCTGAAAGCTCTTGAGAATGATTGTTATGAAATTACGGATAAAGGCAAGGCGGATGGCTCTTTAACGGAAGACTCGATTGCGTATACCGTTCGATGCCGCGCGGAAAACGCGGTTGCCCGGTTTAACAGGCAGCTTCGCCGCAGCAGCTTTGTAAAGACGCAGGTCATTCCCCGGGAGAATGGTGATTTTTCCGTAATTATGGCGCTGGATGATGAGCAGGGCAACCTTATGACACTGGAGCTGGTGGCACCGAATCAAAGACAGGCGATCCGACTGGGAAAACTGTTTGAAACAAAGGCCGAGACAATTTACAATCTGACCATGACGGAGCTTTTAGACGGGGAGGACGAGGTAGACTCGTAACGAAACTGTAAACAATACAGCGATATACCCAAAAACACTTGCCGGAATTGTAAAAATGTGGTATACTATATCTACACCGGAGAACCGGTGAAAGGAAAGGAGCTGCCGCATATGAAATTTCAGTACAGTGAAAAGAAAGTAAAACTTCCGGAGAAAGTACATGCTTATGCCGAGAAAAAGGTAATGAAGCTGAGCCGTTACTTTGAGGAGGATGCGGAAGCACTGATTGTCTTTTCTGTTGAAAAGAACCGGAATCACGTTGAGTTGACGGTTCATGGAGCCGGCACCTGGTTCCGGGCAAGCGAGAGCACTTCCGATATGTTTGCGTCCATTGATGCTGCTGTTGGAACCATTGAAGGACAGATTCGCAAAAATAAGACACGTCTTGCCCGCCGTCTGCGCCAGGACGCGTTTACCCGCACAGTGCAGGAGGAAACGTCCTTTGCTCCCGAAGATGCTGAAGACGATCTGACAATCATTCGCACCAAACGTTTTCGGTTCAAGCCGATGACCCGTGAAGAAGCTGTGCTTCAGATGAATCTGCTAGGCCATAACTTCTTTGCTTTTCGGGACGAAGACAATGAAGGGTCCTTCGCTGTGGTTTATCGCCGCAACGATGGCGGATACGGCCTTCTGGATGATTCGGAGTAATCTTAATATCTGCTAATTATGCCGGAGCCGTAAGGCTCCGGCATTTTTGCAAAAAACAAAAGCCGGCAGGAATCTACATAGAAATACATACGGTTTTAAAATTATTTTAAAAAAACGAAAAAACCTGCTTGACAAATAAAAGGTGGCGTGGTATTATATGCAAGCTGACCGCGAGGGAAGCGCCTGTACCTTGTAAATTGAATAACGCAAGATGAAACACCTTGGACAATTAATGGATTGTTTAAGCGTAAGCGAAAAAACAGCCAAC
>CAMCCS010000007.1 GCA_945873295.1 uncultured Clostridia bacterium | reverse complement strand
TCGATGGAGATTGCCACACCAGTCTGCGGACTGGTTCGCAATGACCGGGAATTCGGGCTCGCAATGACCGGGAAGTCGGGTTCGCAATGACCGGGAAGTCGGCAGCCCGTCAAATTCCAATTTGTCAGTGTGCTTGCGAAAGATAACCTTCAGACGGATAAATGGCTCCCTGAAATATTAGCAGCCCGCGTACGGAATTGTACGCGGGCTGTTTCTATTTTGGAAATTACACCAGCTCGATGATGGCCATCTCCGCGGCGTCGCCGCGGCGCTCGCCAATCCGGGTCACCCGGGTGTAGCCGCCGTTACGGTCGGCGTACTTGGGGGCGATCTCCTTGAAGAGCTTATTGGCAACAGACTCCTTGGTGATATAGCCCAGGGCTCTGCGGTAGGCAGACAGGCCGCCCTTCTTGCCCAGGGTGATCATCTTCTCAACCACGGGCTGCACTTCCTTGGCGCGATAGAAGGTGGTCTCCATCTTGCCATTCTCCAGCAGGTCAGTCACCTGCTGCCGAAGCAGGGCCTTTCTCTGCGCGCTGGTCTTACCCAGCTTACGAGTGCCAAACATGACGTTTCCTCCTTTTTAGAAGAATAAATGTTAGTTGTTGCTGCCGGATTCTTCACTGGCCAGGGACAGGCCCATCATCTCCAGCTTCTTCTGCACCTCGTCCAGGGACTTCTTGCCCATGTTCCGCACCCGCATCATATCCTCACCGGTCTTGCCGATCAGATCGGCAACGGTGTTGATATTGGCGCGCTTCAGGCAGTTGAAGCTCCGCACGGACAGATCCAGCTCGTCAATGGTCATGGACAGCTTGGCATCCGGGCGGTCCGGCGTCTTCTCCACGATGGTGGAGCTGGTGGTCACGGTGTCGGACAAGTTAGTGAACACTGTCAGATGGTCGCTGAGAATCTTCGCGCCCAGGGACACCGCGTCCTTTGCAGAGATGGTAGAATCGGTCCAGACCTCAAGGGTCAGCTTATCGAAGTCGGTCTTATCACCCACACGGGTGGGCTCCACCGTGTAATTCACCTTGACCACAGGGGAATAGATGGAGTCAATGGGGATCACGCCGATGACAGTCTGGGGTGTCTTGTTCCGGTCAGCGGAAACATAACCCCGGCCCTGGGACATGGTAATCTCCATATTGAAAGTGGCGTCCTCACCCAGCGTGCAGATGTGCAGCTCGGGGTTCAGGATCTCCACCTCGGCATCCGCCTTGATGTCCCCTGCCTTTACTTCGCAGGGGCCGACGGCATCGATGTGGACGGTCTTCACTCCGGTGCAGTGCAGCTTGGGAGTGATCCGCTTCACATTCAGCACGATCTCCGTCACATCCTCGGTAACCCCGGGGATGGTGGAGAACTCATGCTGTACACCCTGAATCTTCACGGAGGTCGCAGCATAGCCAGGCAGGCTGGACAGCAGGATCCGACGCAGGGAGTTGCCCAGCGTCATGCCGTAACCGCGCTCCAGAGGCTCCACGACATACTTGCCGTAGGAGGGATCCTCCGCAGAGTCGAAACAGGTAATGCGAGGCTTTTCAATTTCAACCATTAAATCAAAACCCTCCTTAATCGTGTGAGGAATCTCTTCCCCACGTTAAAAACCAGCGTACAGACAGAGGGGAAAGCGTTACTTGGAGTACAACTCGACGATAAGGTGCACAGCGATATCGAAGTCGATATCGGCCTTGGTAGGCATAGCAATCACTTTACCCTGGAGGGTATTCTTATCACGGTCCAGCCACTTGGGAGCAGCAACAAACGCGTCATCCTCTTTCAGCTTCTTGAAGAAAGCATTGGAGGCGCTCTTCTCGCAGACGGCAACCACATCACCGGTCTTCACCAGGTAGCTGGGGATGTTCACCCGGCTGCCATTGACGGTGAAGTGGCCGTGGTTGACCAGCTGACGGGCCTGACGGCGGGTAGCGGCGAAGCCCAGACGGTAAACCACGTTGTCAAGACGGCGCTCCACCAGGCTCAGCAGCACCTCACCGGTGTTGCCCTCGGCACGGGCGGCCTTGTCATAGTAGTTCCGGAACTGCTTCTCCTGGATACCGTAAACGAACTTGACCTTCTGCTTCTCGGTCAGCTGAGTAGCGTACTCAGACTTCTTTGCTCTTCTCTGACCGCCGGGGTTCTTGTTGGAAGTCTTGGAATAACCCATTGCGGCAGGAGAAACGCCCAGCGTTCTGCAACGCTTCAGCACGGGCTGCATATTCTTAGCCATAACGCAAAATTCCTCCTATTGCTTATTAGACACGACGTCTCTTGGGGGGACGGCAGCCATTGTGAGGAATGGGAGTCACGTCCTTAATCATGACGACTTCCAGACCGGCGGTCTGCAGGGCGCGGATCGCAGCCTCACGTCCCTGGCCGGGGCCCTTGACATAGACCTCGACGGTCTTCAGGCCATACTCCATAGCCGCCTTGGCAGCGGTCTCCGCCGCAGTCTGGGCAGCGTAGGGAGTGGATTTCCGGGAACCACGGAAGCCCAGTCCGCCGGAGGAAGCCCAGCTCAGGGCATTGCCTTCCAGGTCGGTGATGGTCACCATGGTGTTATTGAACGAGGAGCGGATATGTGCCGCACCTTTTTCTACAACTTTGCGCTCGCGACGGCGCTTGACGACTTTCTTTGCAGTTTTCGCAGCCATGAATATCCCTCCTTACTTCTTCTTATTGGCGATGGTCTTCTTGGGACCCTTGCGGGTACGGGCGTTGGTCTTAGTCCGCTGGCCATGGACGGGCAGGCCACGGCGGTGCCGCAGGCCCCGGTAGCAGCCGATTTCACTCAGCCGCTTGATGTTCATAGCGGTCTCACGACGCAGATCGCCTTCGATCAGGTAGTGATGCTCGATGGTCTCGCGGAGCAGGGCCTCCTGCTCTTCCGTCAGATCCTTCACCCGGGTGTCGGGATCGATCCCGGTCTTGGCCAGGACCTCACTCGCCCGGGAGGGTCCGATGCCGTAGATATAGGTGAGTGCGACCTCGATCCGCTTATCGCGGGGCAGGTCGATACCAGAAATTCGTGCCATATTCTCCCTCCTGTTATCCTTGTCTCTGCTTGTGCTTGGGGTTCTCGCAAATTACCATAACGCGGCCCTTGCGCTTAATAATCTTGCACTTTTCGCACATGGGTTTCACGGACGGTCTTACCTTCATACTGTTTAACCTCCATTTGAGAATCGTATCTCTAAAATTACTTGCTTCTCCACGTGATCCGGCCCTGGGTCAGATCATAGGGAGACATTTGTACGGTTACCTTGTCACCGGGCAAGATCTTAATGAAGTTCATTCGGAGCCTGCCGGAAATGTGTGCCAGAATGGTGTGTCCATTGCCGATGTCCACTTTGAACATTGCATTCGGCAGTGCATCGGTTACGATGCCCTCAAGTTCGATTACGTCGTCTTTTGCCAAGTTGTTAACCTCCTCGGTTTTCCGCTTGCATTCCCCGGCAAAGGCTTGCCAGGTCTCTTCGTAATTCGCCGTTGAGCACTTTGTCGCCGGAAAGAAGCTTCGCGGCAACTCTGGTCTCAGATCGAAGTACCTTTTCTATGTGCTTGCGCTTTTTGCGTTTTGGCTTATCCAGTGTACGGCCTTTGCCGTCGGCCAGGAACACGTACGCTTCCTCCACAGCAATGACATAGAAGTAGCTGCCCGCATCCCTTCCCGCGGTGGAGACCACCACATCGGAGATTTGTATATCCGGTTTGTCTGGGTCCATAGTCAAAGTCCTTCGGTGACGGTGAGTATTTCCGGCTCGCCGTCGGTGATGAGTACAGTATTTTCATAGTGGGCGGACAGCTTCCCGTCGGCGGTAACCGTGGTCCAGCCATCCTTGAGCACCCGAACCTCATAGGTTCCGGCGTTCACCATTGGCTCGACCGCGATGGTCATTCCGGGCAGAAGCCTTGGACCCCGCCCGGGCATGCCGAAGTTCGGCACCTCCGGCTCCTCATGCATCTTCCGTCCTACGCCGTGACCTACGAAGGAACGGACGACCGCAAAACCGTTAGACTCCACATACGTCTGGACGGCATGGGAGATATCCTGCACCCGATTGCCCTTTTTTGCCCAGGCAATGCCCTCATAGAAGCTCTGCCGGGTCACGTCGATCAGACGCTGGGCTTCGGTGCTGATGGCACCACAGGCATAGGTCGCTGCACAATCACCATGGAATCCCTCGTAAAACGCCCCCACGTCCACGGACACGATGTCCCCTTCCTTCAGGATGTAACCATCCGGAATTCCGTGGATCACGGTGCTGTTGACGCTGACGCATACGCTGGCGGGATAGCCGTTATAGTTCAGGAACGACGGTTTCGCGCCCTGACTCACGATAAAATCGTGGACGGCCCGGTCGATAGCCTTTGTCGACACGCCCGGCCTTACCAATTCCCCTGCCAAAGCACGGGCTGCCGCGGTAATTTTACAGGCCTTGCGCATCGATGTAAGCTCACGCTCATTTTTGATCGTGATCATACCTGTGCCTCGATTGCTTTCAAAATGTCCCGGTTGGCGTCCTCGATGGACTGGCTGCCGTTTACGATGCACAGTCTTCCCAGCTTCCCGTAGAAGTCCTTCAGGACCTCGGTGGTGGAGTGGTAGACCTGCAGGCGCTTACGGACAGTCTCCGGCGCGTCATCCTTTCGGATGGTGAGCTCGCCGCCGCAATCATCGCAGACACCCTCCACTTTGGGAGGATTGGCGCTGACATGGTAGCTGGCGCCGCACTTGGCGCAAACCCGGCGGCCGGTCATCCGGCGCTCGATCTCGGAGTCGTCAACCTCAATGGAGATCACATGGTCGATCTTCACGCCCCTATCTTCCAGCGCTTCCGCCTGGGCCAGCGTACGGGGTACGCCGTCCAGGATAAAGCCCCGGGCGCAGTCGGGGCGGGACACCCGTTCCGCGACGATCCCAAGAATGAGATCGTCGGGAACCAGGTTGCCCTCGTCCATGTATTCCTTTGCTTTTTTGCCCAGGTCAGTGCCATTCGCGATGGCCTCCCGGAGCATATTCCCGGTAGAAATGGCGGGGATGGAGAGCTTTTTAACAAGCAGCTCCGCTTGTGTCCCCTTTCCAGCGCCGGGCGCGCCCAGTAGAATGAGATTCATCCTGCCATACCTCCTGATTTAGTCCAGGAAGCCCTTGTAGTGCCGCATGAGCATCTGCGCCTCCAGAGCCTTCACCGTCTCCAGGGCAACGCCCACAACGATGATGACGGAAGTACCGCCGATGGCCAGGTTCCGCACACCGGTCATCAGGTTGCCCGCAACGATGGGGAGCAGGGCAACGATGCCAAGATAAACAGCACCGAAAATGACGATCTTGTTGATCACCCGATGAATGAAGTCAGCGGTGGACTTGCCGGGACGGAAGCCGGGAATGAAGCCGCCGTTCTTCTTCAGGTTGTTGGAAATCTCCACGGGATCGTACTGAATGGTGGAGTAGAACCAGCTGAAGAAGAAGATCATCAGGAAGTAGACAACCGCGTAGGTCCAGCTGGTGGAGCTCCACACGTTTTTGTACCACCAGCCATCAATATGGCCGGTAAAGGTACAGATCGTAGCAGGAAGAGAGCAGATAGATTGGGCGAAGATGATGGGCATAACACCGGACATGCTCACCTTAATGGGCAGGTTGGTGTTCTGGCCGCCGTAGATCTTCCGGCCCACAACCCGCTTGGCGTACTGGATGGGGATCCGGCGCTCAGCGTCATTGATGAACACGATGAAGAGGATCAGAGCGGCAATGCCGATCAGCACAATGATGATCTGCCACCACACCATGGTGAACAGGGTGCCGACCATGGAGGGGATGCCGGAGATGATATTGGCGAACAGGATCATGGAGATGCCGTTGCCGATACCGAACTCGGTGATCTGCTCACCCAGCCACATCACGAAGGCGGAGCCCGCGGTAAAGGCCAGGATAATCACCAGGGCGGGCAGGAACCCAGTCTGGGTGATGATGGAATATCCGGCAGAAGCGTAGTTGGAAAGCATCATGTAGTATGCCCAACCCATGAGAAGGCCGAGAGCAACGGTGGTGTACCGGGTGATCTTGGCGATCTTCTTCTTGCCCTCCTCGCCCTCATCCTTCGCCATCCGCTCCAGAGCGGGAATGGCGATGGTGAGAAGCTGGATAATAATGGAGGAGTTGATGTAGGGCTGAATGCCCAGCGCGAACACGGTTGCGCGGCTGAAAGCGGAACCGGACATTGCGTTGTACAGCCCAAGGATGGTGGTGGAAAGAACGCTGTCGAAGTAGTTGCCCAGTGTGGTCACATCGATGAAGGGCACCGGGATCACATTGCCTACGCGGTAAATCAGGAGGATAAACAGCGTGAAGATGATCTTCTTACGCAGCTCCGGGATGTTCCACGCATTGCGAAGGGTCTGCAGCACTTAAACCACCTCGGCCTTTCCGCCTGCCTGCTCAATCTTTTCCTTGGCAGTCTGGGAGAAAGCCGCAGCTTTAACGGTGACGCTCTTGGTCAGCTCGCCGCCGGCGAGGACCTTAAGGCCGTAGGGGCAGCCGGCGATCACGCCAGCCTCGATCAGAGCTTCCGCGTCCACCACTGCGCCATTCTCAAAACGGTTCAGCATGCTCACATTCACAGAAGTGAGGGGCTTGGCGAAAATGTTGTTGAAGCCGCGCTTGGGGATCCGGCGGGCCAGAGGCATCTGGCCGCCTTCGAAGCCGACGCGGATCTTGCCGCCGGAACGGGCCTTCTGGCCCTTGTGGCCGCGGCCGCCGGTCTTGCCGTTGCCGGAACCGGTGCCCCGACCCTTGCGCTTGCCAACCTGGGTGGAGCCAGGGACAGGAGAGAGTTCAGAGAGTTTCATGGGTATCTCCTCCTTATTCTACTTCGGTAACCTGCAGCAGGTAGCCGATCTTGGCGATCTTGCCGCGGGTCTGGGTATTGTCCGGCTGGATGGTCACCTGGCCGATCTTGCGAAGGCCCAGGGACTCGGCGGTAGCGATGTGCTTATCCAGGCGGCCATTCAGGCTCTTAACAAGCTTAATCTTCAGGTTTGCCATGTTAATTGCCCTCCTTAACCAACGATTTCTTCCACGCTCTTGCCCCGGATGGCAGCAACCTGCTCGGGGGAGCGCAGGGTGGTCAGACCGGCCATGGTGGCCTTGACCACGTTCTGGGGATTGTTGGAGCGCAGGCACTTGGCGCAGATGTTCTTAATGCCCACAGCCTCCATAACGGCACGGACAGCGCCGCCGGCGATAACGCCGGTGCCTTCGGGAGCGGGCTTCAGCAGAACGGAGCCGGCGCCGAAGATGCCAATGATGTCGTGGGGGATGGTGTCCCCGGCCAGAGAAACCTTGACCATGTTCTTCTTGGCATCGGCGATGCCCTTCAGAATGGCCTCGGAAACCTCGGCAGCCTTGCCCAGGCCGTAGCCCACGGTGCCCTTGCCGTCGCCGACAACCACCAGGGCGGAGAACTTCATAACACGGCCGCCCTTAACGGTCTTGCTGACCCGGTTCAGGTAAACGACCTTTTCAATGAGCTCGGAGGCCTCATTGTTCGGAGTCTTATTGTAAGCCATTTCTTTTCCTCCTCTACCTTAGAACTCCAGCCCGCCCTCGCGAGCGCCATCGGCAACAGCGGCAACCCGGCCATGGTACACATAGCCGCCCCGGTCAAAGATGACCTGGGTGATGCCCTTTGCCTTGGCACGCTCGGCAAGAACAGTGCCCACCTTCTTGGCAGCCTCGCAGTTGCCGGTGGAGCCTTCGAAGTCCTTCTCCAGCGTATTGGCGGAAACCAGGGTGACGCCGTTCACGTCGTCGATGATCTGGGCGTAGATGTTCGCGTTGCTGCGGAACACGTTCAGACGGGGACGCTCAGGAGTGCCGGAGATCTTGGCGCGAACACGGACATGCCGCCGGGCGCGCATTGCTTTCTTATCAATCTTGCTAACCATTTCGGCACACCTCCATTACTTCTTGCCACCGGTCTTACCAACCTTGCGGCGGATGACCTCAGTGGTATACTTGATGCCCTTGCCCTTGTAGGGTTCGGGGGGACGCTTGCCGCGAACCTCGGCAGCGAACTGACCGACAGCCTGCTTGTCGATGCCGTGGATGATGATCTTGTTGGGGGCGGGAACCTCGATGGTGATGCCAGGAATCTCACTGACGATAACCTCGTGGGAGAAGCCCAGACGCATGACCAGCTGGTTGCCCTTCTTCTCGGCACGGTAGCCGACGCCGTTGATTTCCAGCTCCTTGGAGAAGCCCTTCTCCACACCCTCGACCATGTTGTTGATCAGGGTACGGGTCAGACCGTGGAGGGACTTGTGCAGGTGCTCTTCATCGGGACGGGAGACGGTCAGGACGTTGCCCTCGACCTTCAGGATCATGTCGGGATGGAAGGTGTGGCTCAGAGTGCCCTTGGGGCCCTTAACGGTGACGGTATTGTCAGCGGCAATATCCACCGTGCAGTTTGCCGGAATGATAACCGGCTTCTTACCAATTCTAGACATTTACGAATCCTCCTTACCAAACGAAAGCCAGGACTTCGCCGCCAATGTGCTTTTCCCGGGCCTTCTTGTCGGTCATGACGCCCTGGGAGGTGGATACGATGGCAATGCCCAGGCCCTTGAGCACACGGGGGAGCTCATCGGCGCCGGCATAAACCCGCAGACCGGGCTTGGACACCCGGCGCAGGCCGGACAGTGCCGCCTGCTTCTTGCCCAGGTACTTCAGGGTGATGTGGATCACGCCCTGATTGCCGTTGTCAACCACATTGTAGGCCTTGATGTAGCCCTCATCCAGCAGGATCTGGGCAATGGCCTTCTTCAGGTTGGAAGCGGGCACGTCAACGGTTTCGTGCTTGGCGGAGTTCGCGTTCCGGATTCGGGTCAGCATATCCGCTACGGGATCGGTGATTTGCATGTTGTTATCCTCCTTATAGAAGTTACGGGCTATACCCGTTAAGTCGCGGGGGTATCCGGGGAATGCGGCAGGGAGCCTGCCCATCTTCCCGGGACTTCCCGCGCTTTTTTACATTGAAATTCGACCTGGGCTGCCTAAACAGCCCACCCGAACGTTCTGGCAGTACCGGTCAAACCGGCTTTGCCTTTTTACCAGCTGGCCTTGCGGACACCGGGGATCTGGCCCTTGTAGGCCAGCTCACGGAAGCAGATACGGCACACGCCGTAGTCACGCAGGTAAGCATGGGGTCTGCCGCAGATCTTGCAGCGGTTATAGCGGCGGGTAGAGAACTTGGGCTCTTCCTGCTGCTTCAGGATCATAGACTTCTTTGCCATGTTTCAATCCTCCTAATCAAGCCTGGAAGGGAGCGCCGAGCTGGGTCAGCAGCTCCTTGGCTTCCTCATCGGTGGTGGCGGTGGTGCAGATGCAAATATCCATACCACGGATCTTGTCCACCTTGTCGTACTCGATCTCAGGGAAGATGAGCTGCTCCTTCAGACCGAAGGCGTAGTTGCCGCGGCCGTCAAAGGAGTTGGGGTTGATGCCGCGGAAGTCGCGGACGCGGGGCAGAGCCACGCTGAACAGACGGTCCAGGAACTCGTACATCTTGTCGCCCCGGAGGGTGACCTTCACGCCGACGGTTTCGCCCTCACGGACCTTGAAGTTCGCGACGGACTTCCGGGCCTTGGTGGTGATGGGCTTCTGGCCGGTAATAGCGGCAATATCCTTGCAGATGGCCTCGATCTCCTTGGCGTTGTTCTTGCTTTCGCCGCAGCCAACGTTCACGATGATCTTGTCCAGCTTGGGGATCTGCATGACGCTCTTGTAGCCGAACTTCTTGTTCAGAGCGGGAGCGATTTCAGCCGTGTATTTTTCTTTCAGTCTGCTAGCCATACTTTACGCTCCTTTCTCAGATTTCGGCGCCGCACTTGCGGCAGATACGGGTCTTCTTGCCGTCTTCCACCTTGTAGCCCACGCGGACGCCCTTGCCGCACTTGTCGCAGAACAGAGCGACCTTGCAGGCGCGGATGGGGGTCTCCCGCTTGACGATGCCGCCGGTTTCACCCTGACGGCGGGGCTTGGTGTGGCAGGTAGCAACGTTGACCTTCTCCACAATGACCTTGTTTTCGCTGGGCATGGCGACCAGGACCTTGCCCTTCACGCCCTTGTCCTTGCCGGACAGGACGATAACGGTATCATTCTTCTTAATGTTCATTCCTTCGGTTCCCCCTTAGATGACTTCGGGCGCCAGGGAGAGGATCTTCATGAAGTCCTTCTCACGGAGCTCACGGGCCACCGGTCCAAAGATACGGGTACCGCGGGGGTTCTTGTCCTCCTTGATGATAACGGCAGCGTTCTCATCGAAGCGGACATAGGTGCCGTCCTCACGGCGGACACCCCGCTTGGTACGGACGATCACGGCCTTAACGACCTCGCCCTTCTTCACAGTGCCGCCGGTAGCAGCCTTGCGGACGGAAGCGACGATGATGTCACCGATGTTGCCGGTCTTCCGCTTGGAGCCGCCCAGGACACGAATGCAATGGATTTCCTTAGCGCCGGTGTTGTCGGCAACCTTCAGGTAGCTTTCCTGTTGAATCATAGCTGTCCGACCTCCTTACTTCGCCTTTTCGATGATTCTCACGAGTCTCCATCTCTTATCCTTGGACAGGGGACGAGTCTCCATGACCTCTACGGTATCGCCGATGCCGCACTCGTTATTCTCGTCGTGGGCCTTCAGCTTGTAGGTACGCTTCATAATCTTCTTGTACAGAGGATGCTGCACGCTATCCTCGATCGCAACCACAATGGTCTTGTCCATCTTGTCGGAGACGACCTGGCCAATTCTGGTTTTGCGGAAAGCTCTGGTATTTTCACTCATAACTGCTTACCTCCTCAGATATTGGTCTGCTTCTCACGAATAATGGTCTTGATGCGGGCAATGTCCTTCTTGACGGCATTCAGGCGCATGGGGTTGTCCAGCTGGTTGGTGGCATGCTGCATCCGCAGCATGAACAGATCCTTCTTCAGCTCCTCCAGCTTCTTGTTCAGCTCGTCCGTGGACAGATTTCTGATTTCCTTTGCCTTCATCATTATTCACCACCAATCTCAGTATCGGCTTCCTTGGCGATGATGCGGGTCTTGATGGGCAGCTTGTGCTGAGCCAGACGCAGAGCCTCACGGGCCACATCCTCCGGCACGCCGCCGATCTCAAACATCACCTTCTGATTCTTAACAACTGCGACCCAGCCTTCGGGAGCGCCTTTACCGGAACCCATACGGGTGCCCAGGCCCTTCTTGGAATAAGGCTTGTCGGGGAAGATCTTGATCCACACCTTACCGCCACGCTTGGTGTAACGGGTCATGGCGATACGGGCGGCTTCGATCTGGTTTCCGGTGATCCAGCCGGGCTCCAGAGCCTGGATACCAAAATCACCGTAGGAAACCTTATTACCGCGGGAGGCGGTGCCGGTCATACGGCCACGCTGAACCTTGCGGTATTTGACTCTCTTGGGCATCAGCATCAGCGGTTTCCTCCTTCTCTGCGGTTATCGGGGCGGTCATTCCGGCGGTCGCCGCGATAGTCCCGACGCTCACCGCGGTTTCCGTCCCGGCGGTCGCCGCGGCGGTCATTCCGGCGGTCCCGGCGCTCGCGCTTCTCGGGTTCGGGAGCAGCGGCGCGCAGGGTGGTGTTCAGCACCTCGCCCTTATAGATCCAGACCTTCACGCCGATGCGGCCGTAGGTGGTGGCAGCCTCAGCAAAGCCGTAGTCGATGTCGGCACGGATGGTCTGCAGGGGAATGGTGCCCTCGTGATAGCTCTCGCTCCGGGCGATTTCAGCACCGCCCAGACGGCCGCCGCAGGAAACCTTGATGCCCTTGGCACCCAGGCGGGTAGCCTGCTGCATGGCCTTCTTCATGGCCCGGCGGAAGGAGATACGCTTCTCCAGCTGCTGGGCGATGTTCTCGGCAACCAGCTGGGCGTTCAGGTCAGGAGAGCGGACCTCAACGATGTTCAGGTTCACGCTCTTGCCCAGACGGGCTTCCATGTCCTTGCGCAGATTCTCGATCTCCGCGCCGGCCTTGCCGATGACGACGCCGGGACGGGAGCAGTGGATGTTGATCTTGACCTTGCCGTTGGAGCGCTCGATCTCGATCTTTGCCACGCCGGCGGCGTACAGTTTATTCTTCAGATACTTCCGGACGTTGTAATCTTCGACGACCAGATCGCCGACCTTGTCCTCACGGGCGTACCAGTGAGAATCCCAGTCCTTGATGACGCCGACCCGCAGTCCATGGGGATTGACTTTCTGTCCCATAGCTACCTCCTGCTTAAGCCTTCTCGCTCACACCGATGGTGATGTGAGTGGTTCTCTTATTGATCCGAACAAATCCGCGGCGGGACGCGATGCGGCCACGCTTCAGGATGGGGCCGGGGTTGGCCACCGCGGTGGACACGAACAGGTTGTCCGCGTTCATCTCGTGGTTGTGCTCGGCGTTGGCCACGGCGCTCTTGAGGAGCTTGGCCATGGGCTCGCAGGCGGCCTTGGAGGTCTGGCTCAGATACGCGGCGGCAGTCTTCACATCCTTGCCGCGGATCATGTCGCAGACCAGCTTAACCTTACGGGGGGACATCCGGACGTACTTAACGTGTGCAAATGCTTCCATTTTCGTACCTCCTTATTTCGCGTTGGCGGTCTTGCTGCCAGAGTGGCCCCGGAAGGTTCTGGTAGGCACGAACTCGCCCAGCTTATGACCCACCATATCCTCGGTGATATAGACGGGAACATGCTTGCGGCCGTCGTGGACAGCGATGGTGTGACCGACAAAGGAGGGGAAAATGGTGGAGGCTCTGGACCAGGTCTTCAGAACCTTCTTTTCACCGGCCTTGTTCAGCTCCTCAACGCGCTTATACAGCTCGGGAGCTACGAAAGGGCCCTTTTTGACGCTTCTGCTCATTTCATTTCCTCCTTACTTGCTGTTTCTGCGCTTGACGATGAACTTATTGGTACGGTTCTTCGTCTTGCGGGTCTTGTAACCCAGAGCGGGCTTGCCCCAGGGGGTCACAGGGCCGGGACGGCCAACGGGCGCGCGGCCCTCGCCGCCGCCGTGGGGATGGTCATTGGGGTTCATGACGGAGCCGCGGACGGTGGGACGGACACCCATGTGGCGGGTCCGGCCGGCCTTGCCGATGTGGACGTTCTCGTGGTCCAGGTTGCCCACCTGACCGATGCAGGCGGTGCAGTTCATCCGGACGTAACGGACTTCACCGGAGGGCAGACGGATCTGGGCCAGCTCGCCTTCCTTAGCCATCAGCTGGGCAGCGGCACCGGCGGAGCGAACCAGCTGGGCGCCGTGGCCGGGCTGCAGCTCCACATTGTGGATCACAGTACCCACGGGGATGTTGGCGATGGGCAGGCAGTTGCCGGGCTTGATGTCGGCGTTGGCGGAAGCCACAACCACATCGCCGGCCTTCAGGCCGTAGGGAGCCAGGATGTAGCTCAGGGTGCCGTCCTCATACTTGATGAGGGCAATGAAGGCGGACCGGTTGGGGTCGTACTCGATGCGCTGCACGGTGGCGGGCATCTCGGTCTTCAGCCGCTTGAAATCGATAACGCGGTACTTGCGCTTGTTGCCGCCGCCGCGGTGGCGGACGGTGATATGACCATAGCTGTTGCGACCTGCGTTCTTCTTGAGGGTCTCAACCAGGCTACGCTCAGGTTTTGCCTTCTTGTCCACGCCGTCGAAGCCGGAAACAGTCATGTTTCTGCGGGACGGGGTGTAAGGCTTGAAAGTTTTGATAGCCATTAGCGTTTCTCTCCTTTATTGAGATTGGTTTAGACCATGCCCTCGAAGAACTCGATGGTCTTGGAATCGGGAGTCAGGGTGACGACGGCCTTCTTGTAGGCGGCACGGTGGCCCTGGGGATAAGCGCCGGTGCGCTTCAGCTTACCCTGCATCCGGATGGTGTTGACCTTGGCAACCTTGACGCCGAAGATAGCCTCCACGGCAGCCTTGATCTCAGTCTTGTTGGAATCCACATCCACCATGAAGACGTACTTCTTGTCGGCAACGCCTTCCATGGACTGCTCGGTGATCACCGGACGGCGGATGATGTCATACACATTCTTCATTACGCAAATACCTCCTCGATCCGGGCCAGGGCAGCCTGATCGACCACCAGCTTGTCGGCGTTGGCCACGTCGTAGGTGTTCAGCAGACCCGCGAAGGTGACCTCGCAGCCGGCAATGTTGCGGCCGGAGCGGACCACATTCTGGTCGGGAGCAGCGGTGACCACCAGGGTCTTGCCGGTGCAGCCGACAGCCTTCAGGAACGCGGCGAACTCTTTGGTCTTGGGGGCGGCCATGGTGATGGCGTCAATGACAACCACATTCTCCTCGGCAGCCTTGGCGCTGAGCACGCTCTTCAGAGCGAGCCGCTTGGCCTTCTTGTTCATGGAGTAGGTGTAATCCCGGGGCTTGGGAGCAAACACGATGCCGCCGTGGGTCCACTGGGGAGCACGGGTGCTGCCCTGGCGGGCCCGGCCGGTGCCCTTCTGACGCCAGGGCTTCCGGCCGCCGCCGGAAACCTCAGCCCGGGTCAGAGCGCTCTGGGTGCCCTGACGGCAAGCGGCCAGATGATGCTTGACAGCCTCATGGACCACAGCCTGATTGGGGGTGATGCCGAACACAGCTTCGGAGAGCTCGATCTCGCCAACCTGCTCGCCAGCCATGTTAAAAACCTTAGTAAGCATGATTTAAGATCTCCTTTCCTTAGCCTCTTGCGGAAGCCTTCTGGGGGTTTCTGCCGGAAGCCTTCTGCGGGTTCTTGCTGATGTCAGCACCAGCCTGCTTAATCTTGTTGTTCTTCACAGTGTTGCGGATATAAACCAGTCCGCCCTTGGGGCCGGGGATGGCGCCGCGGATGACCAGCATATTGAGCTCCGCATCCACCTTGACCACATCCAGGTTCTCGATGGTGACCTGCTCGCAGCCCATCTGGCCTGCGCCGATCTTACCGGGGAAGATCCGGGACTGGTGAGAGGAAGCGCCCATGGAACCGGCATGACGGTGGACAGGGCCGCCGCCGTGGGTCATGGGGGTACGGCCGGCACCATAGCGCTTCACAACGCCCTGGTAGCCATGGCCCTTGCTGATACCGGTGACATCGATCTTGTCGCCGGCGGCGAAGGTGTCAGCCTTCACGACATCGCCGACGTTCATTTCGGCGGCCTTCTCCAGCTTGAACTCCTTCAGGTACTTCTTGGGGGCAACGCCAGCCTTCTTCAGGTGGCCTGCCTCGGGCTTGGACAGCTTGGACTCCTTCACGTCGCCGAAGCCGAGCTGAACGGCGGTGTAGCCGTCCGTCTCCACAGTCTTCTTCTGGGTCACGACGCAGGGACCTGCTTCCACGACGGTCACAGGGATCACTTTGCCGCTCTCATCGAAGATCTGGGTCATGCCCACTTTTTTGCCGATGATTGCTTTCTGCATGATTGGTTTCTCCTTTTTAATAGGTTATTGGTTGACAGCCGCATTGGGACGGTCCGCCAACTTGACCCGTCCGCCCGATGCCAGACAGTGCGGGCAGCTGTTTTCGCTTACGCGATTACAGCTTTATCTCAATCTCAACGCCGGCGGGGAGGTCCAGGCTCATCAGAGCCTCGATGGTCTTCTGGCTGGGGTTGAGGATATCGATCAGTCTCTTGTGGGTTCTGCGCTCAAACTGCTCCCGGCTGTCCTTGTTGACGTGGGGGGAGCGGAGGATGGTGACGATCTCCTTCTTGGTGGGGAGGGGGATGGGGCCGGAAACCTGGGCGCCGTTGCGCTTGGCGGTCTCCACGATCTTGGCTGCGCTGGAGTCGATGAGCTGATGGTCATAAGCCTTCAGCCGGATACGGATCATTTGCTGGTTTGCCATGTTTGTTTTCCTCCTTGAAAAACGTACTCAGTTTGCTTGGGATGGCTGGGTACGGTCGAGCGGTTCTATCCGCGCCGCCGCGTGTATCACTCCGGGGCAAGAAAAATAGCCGACATGCGCCGACCATTCTTCCCGCCTGGCGATATACACCAGCGCCGACAGAAGCCGTTCAGCCGCCCGATGACCGGACATACTCCGCGGAAGTTACCGCCATAAGACGCAATCTCCCGCATCATCGCATTTGCATAGCGCAGTTTTCTCCTGCGCACGCTCGAATATCTTACCACCTTTGTGTCCATTTGTCAAGGAGAAATTCAGAAAAAATCACAAAAAATCATCATGATTTTCGTGAAAAGCGGAGAATTTCTTCTTTCCGTTCCAGAATAAAAACAGCCTTCAAAAAAGAAAGCCGGGAAAATTCCCGGCTTCTATAATGCGGTGGTTTTTTCGCTGTGTTTTTTTGCCTGCCCGTATTTGATGCCCATATGGATGGCATTGACGGGACAATTCCTTACGCAGTCGCCGCAACGGATGCACTCGGCGCTGTTGCATTCCCTCACCGGGTCCACCCCCATTTGGCATACTTTTTTACACTTGCCGCAGGATACGCACCTGTCGGCGTCCAGGTCCATCCGGTACAGAGCGATTCGGTTAAAAAAGCCGTAGATGGCCCCCAGTGGGCACAGGTACTTGCAGAACGGACGAAAAACAATCAGACAGCCCACAATAACCACCGCCAGCACAAAAGCCTTCCAAAGGAAGATCCCGCCCAGCTGTGCCCGGAGCATGCTGTCGTGTACCGCGAGGAGAATACCCGAAAGGGTTCCGGCAGGACAGAGGTACTTGCAGAAGAAAGGGGTCAGCGCGAAGCACAGAGGGAGGATAACGACCATCAGAAGCAGCACGGCATATTTCACCCACCGCAGCTGCCGGTCTCCGGCAAAACTGTTTTTCTTTATGGGAAAGGGAATCTTATGGAGCAGCTCCTGAAAGAAGCCAAAGGGGCACAAAAAGCCGCAGACGGCCCTGCCCAGCAAAGCGCCGAAGAAAATGAGAAAGCCCAGGACATAATAAGGGAACCGGAACTTGAGCCCAGACAGAAAGCCCTGCAGGCTTCCAATGGGGCAGGCACCCACGGCGCCGGGACAGGAATAGCAGTTAAGCCCTGGGACGCATATATTTTTCCCGGCGCCCTGATAAATTTTTCCGGTAAGGAAGCCTTTCAGATTGGCATTGTGAAGGAGGGCGGAAACCGCCTGAATGGAAAACCGTCTCTTATCCAATTCCCACACACTCCATACAAATCCGCACCGCTTTCATCAACACCTGCCCTGGCTGTCCAAGAGCAATACCGATCCCAATAAGCACTACTCCGGCAGATGCCAGGAGCATACAGGGGATATTCCGTTTCATTTCAGGTTTTCCTCCACCATTTCCGCCCAGCCATCATAGTCCATGGACCCGGCAAAGGGCTGTACAACAATTTTTCCCTGCTGGTCCACGAAAACCGTGGTGGGAACATAGCCGGTTTGCAGGGAATCAAAGGCGGAAGTGTAATGCAGAATGGGATAGGTGATGCCCGCGCCAGCCAAAACCTGCCGCACATCATCCTCAACGTTCGGGGTCTGGTAGATGCCGATGACCTGCAGGCCCTGATCAGCATAGGCTTCGCTGATCTTCTGCAGATCCGGCATCTCCCCCACGCAGGGCCCGCACCAGGGCTCCCAGAAATTGAGGATCGTCAGCTTACAGGCAGCAAAGCAGTCTTCCGTCCATTCGTTTCCATCCCGGTCCGTGGTGGTGAATGTAAAATCAGGAGCAAAGGCTTCCGCAAGACCCGCCTGGGCAGTTGCCTCCTGGGAGGGAGCCGTATCCGCAGTCGTCTGGGAGACATCGGTTTGCCCGCTTTTTTCCGGAGCAGTTGTTACACTGCCAGGGCTCGCCTCCCGGGCACACCCGGCAAACAGCAGCACAAGGGCCACCAGGAAAATCACCAGTCTTTTCATAAACGCACTCCTTTTTCATAACGCATCCCGGCAGACGGCCTTGCCGGAACTATCAACACACACTGGTCAAAGCTGTCCGAATACGCCGCTTTTCTTATTTCATTTCCCATTCCTTATGGGAGCTTGCCTGCTCATACAGGCGCAGGTAGCTTTCGTAGCGGGTCTTTTCAATTTTCCCCGCCGCCACCGCCTCCCGCACAGCGCAGCACGGTTCTTTCCGGTGGGTGCAGTCCCGGAACTGGCAGCGCCCCAGAAACGGGTCAAAGTCCGGGAAGGCCAGGGGCAGGTTTTCTGTCAGGATCCACTCCATCCGGTCCGTATCAAAGGAGGAAAAACCAGGGGTATCCGCCACATAGGTATTTTCCCCCAGCTGGTACAGCTCCACATGCCGGGTGGTATGCCGCCCCCGGCCCAGCTTCTCCGACACCTCCCCGGTGGGAAGCGCCAGATACGGGCACAGCCGGTTCAGGATACTGCTCTTCCCTACCCCGGAGTTTCCGGTAAAGGCGGTGATCCGGCCCCGCAAACTTTCCCGCAGTGCCTCCACACCCTCGCCGGTCACAGCGCTGGTGCGGATCACCGGGAAACCTGCCCGGGTATAAATTCCCGCCAGAGCTTCCGCCGGGTCCAGGTCCCCCTTATTGATGCACAGGATGACCTCCACCCCCTGGCTCAGGGCAATGGCTGCCACCCGGTCAATGAGGAACGGCTCCGTCACCGGGTTTACATTGGAGGCAAACACCACCAGCGCGTCCACATTGGCTACCGCCGGACGAATAAAGCAGTTTTTTCTGGGGAGAATGGCTTCCACCATCCCCTTGTTTCCCTCCAGGCTGATTTCCGCCAGGTCACCCGTAAGGGGGGTGACCCGCTCCTTACGGAGGATTCCCCTTGCCTTGCAGGTAACGGTTCCCCGGGGGGTGGCTACATCATAAAAGCCGCTGATGGACCGAATGATCCGGCCCTGAAACCTATCTCCCATTCAGCTGAACTCCACCCTCTGGGTCTGATAAAACTGTCCGTTGATATACAGGTCATAGGTCTGGGTCCCACTGCCGGTAAGGGCCAGCACATAGCCGTTGCTCCCCGGCGCGATCTCCACATTGCTTGCAATTTCCGTTCCGTTTTGCAGAATGCTCAGATAGTAGGCCTCCTCCCGGACGGGGAGGGAGAAGGTAACGTTCACAGGGGACGGAGCCGTAGGGGTGGTCTCCGTTTCCGGGGGTGCTGTGGGCGCCTGGGTGGCCTCGGTGGTTTCCTCCGTAGGCTCCGGTCCCTCGGAAATTTCCAGGCGGATCTCGGTATTCACATCCAGCTCCGTGTTCTTTTCCGCAGACTGGCTGACGACTTTCCCCTTTGGCTCATCGCTGGCTACATCTATCGGCACTACATTGGTAAAGCCCTTTCTTTCCAGCAGGTCCAGCGCCTCCTGCTTCATCATCCCCACCACACCCGGCATCTTGGCGAACACGGTCTTGGGACCGGTGCTGATCCAAAGGTTGATGGTCTGCCCGCTTTTCAGTTCCGTACCGTAGGCGGGATCCGTGCGGATAACACGGCCCTCTGCATACACGGAGCTGTTTTCATACCGGGACAGGGGATTGAAGCCCTGGCCGCTGAGGAAGGCCTTGGCCTCCTCTTCCGTCACATCGATGAGGTTTTCCATCACCTTGACCTCCGGCTCCACGCCCATGCTCACCGTGAGGAAAATCTCCGTGCCCTTGCTTACCCGGCTGCCGCCCACCGGCTCCTGGTGCATGATCTGCCCCTTGGCGTACTGATCACTGTACTGTTGGGGCTGCAGGCGCAGGATAAAGTCGGGATACCGGTCTGCCAGCTCCTCGCTGTACGGCACACCCTCCAGATAGGGCACATCCACCAGAGTCTGCTCCTGACCAAGAAGGGCGCCATTGAAGATTGCCACCAGGAACACCACAATGGCAACTACCGCCACCACACTGCAGGCTACCACCGCGATGGCGGCTACCCGGCTGCGCTCGGCCTCCCGGCGCTCCTCCTCCCGGCGGCGCTGCTGAGCCCGGCGGATGGCATCACTGCTGCGGGCGGTTCCTGTATTCTGGACGGGGCGCATGTTTTCCGTTCTCCCGGTTTCCCGGCTGACAGAGGTGCTGCCGCCTCCGGCCTTTGCAACCCGCTGGGCGGTATTTCTGGGCAGCAGATTCTCCATTCCCCGCAGGGGCCGGGTGGCGTCATCCAGAACGCTGTGGTAGTTAAAGCGGATCTCCGGATTCTTCCGGAATTCCTCCATATCCCGGAGCATTTCCGTGGCGGAAGCGTACCGGTCGTTGACATCCAGGGCCATGCTTTTCATAATGATCTGCTCAAGGCCCTTGGGAATGTTGGGATTCAGGGCGGAGGGCAGGGGGGCACCGCCGTTGATATGCTGGATGGCCACCGCCACAGGAGATTCCCCGTCATAGGGCGGCCGTCCCGTCATCATCTCATACATGACAACACCCAGAGAGTAAATATCCGAGCGGTTGTCGGTGTAGCTGCCCTTGGCCTGCTCCGGGGAAATATAGTGAACGGAGCCCAGGGCCTCCTTGGTCAGGGTGTTGCTCTTGTTCATCACCCGGGCAATGCCGAAGTCCATCACCTTGACCGAGCCGTTTTTCAGCACCATCACATTATGGGGCTTGATGTCCCGGTGGACGATGCCCCGGCTGTGGGCGTGCTCCAGACCCTTGGCGATCTGCATGGCAAAGTGCAGGGTCTCCTTCCAGTTCAGAACCCCCTTGACCTCCATGTATTGCTTCAGGGAAATACCGTCGATCAGCTCCATAACAATATAGTTGGCGCTGTCCGACGAGGAAACGTCGTAAACCTGGACGATATTGGGGTGGCTGAGCATGGCCACCGCCTCACCCTCCGCCCGGAAGCGGCGGCGGAATTCCTCATCCCCGGAAAACTCGTCCTTCAATATCTTAATGGCAACCAGCCGGTTCAGCCGGTGGCACCGGGCCTTATAGACCACTGCCATGCCGCCGGTACCGATTACCTCCAAAAGCTCATACCGGTCATCCAGCAGCTGTCCAATATAATAGTTCATACGCGCAAAAAAGCTCCTTTCAGCCGGTTTTACAGAGCGACCAGAACACTGGTCACATTATCCGGGGCGCCCCGGGTTTTGGCGATCTCCAGCAGGCGCTGGCAGCAGCGGCCCTTATTTACGCCGTGGACCACTTCAAACAGAATTTCCTGATCGTCCATCATATTGCTCAGGCCGTCAGAGCACAGCAGGAGAAAATCCCCCCGCTGAAATTCCTGACGGAACATGTCACACAATACCACCGCCTCGGTGCCGATGGCCCGGGTGATGAGATTTTTGCCGGGATAGGATTTGGCCAGCTCCGGGCGCAGCTCCCCCCGCTCCACCATCAGCTGCACCAGGCTGTGATCCCGGGTAAGCTGACGGATGCCGTTTTCGGTAATGCCGTAGGCACGACTGTCTCCCACGTTGACCACAGTGACCTTCCGGCCCCGGACGAGGGCCGCCACCAGGGTGGTGCCCATCCCGTCAAACTCCACAAACTGCTTTGCCTGGTCATAAACGGTGAAATTGGCAAGCTTCACCGCACCGCGCAGGATCTGGTCGGCCTTGTCCCAATCCGTACCGGGACTCCACCGGCGCTGAACCTCCTGCACAAACACATCCACCGCCAAAGAACTTGCGATATTTCCGGATTTCGCGCCGCCCATGCCGTCGCAGACAACGCACAATAAGCTGTTTTTATCCAGCTGCGCAATCTGATAGGCATCCTGATTCTGTTTTCGGACGCTGCCCGGATCTGTCAGGCCCCAATACTGCATGGTAAGCCGCTCCTTTCCCGAATTATTCTTCCCGTCCCTTAGCGGACTGGTTGTACTTTCTTCTCAGCTGGCCGCAGGAGGCGTCAATATCTCCGCCCAGGGTCCTGCGCACCGTGGCAGGGATGCCTCCCCGCTCCAAGATTCTCTGAAATTCCGCCACCGCCGCCCGGGAACTGGGCTTCAGGGGGCTTTCCTCCACCCGGTTTAGCGGAATCAGGTTAAAATGGGCCGGCAGACCCCGCATTTTCTCCAAAAGCTCCCTGGCTGCCGCCGGGGTATCGTTCACCCCGTCGATCATGGCATACTCAAAGGAGATCCGCCGGGAGGTAGCCTGATAGTACCTGCGGCAGGCAGCAATCAGCTCCTCCATAGGATATGCCCGGTTCACCGGCATAATCGTATCCCGCACAGAATTGTTGGGGGCATGGAGGGAGACGGACAGGGTCAGCTGCAGCTTCTTTTCCGCCAGGGCGTCAATCTTCGGCACCAGGCCGCAGGTGGAAAGGCTGATATGGCGCATGGAGATGTTAAGGCCCAAGGGGCTGTTCACATTCTCCAAAAATTTCATTACGTTATCAAAATTATCCAGGGGCTCGCCGATGCCCATGAGCACAATGTGGGAAATGGGCAGGCCGGAATCCAGCTGGGTAAAGAGCACCTGGTCCAGCATTTCCGCCGGTTCCAGCCGCCGCACCAGACCGCCCAGGGTGGAGGCACAGAAGGCGCAGCCCATCCGGCAGCCCACCTCTGTGGAAATGCACACGGTATTGCCATAGTGATAGCGCATGAGCACCGTCTCCACGCAGTTGCCGTCAGATAACCGCCAGAGGTATTTGATAGTGCCGTCCCGGGCGGATTCCTGCCTGCGCACCGCCTGGGGGGCATAGAGGGGATAGTTTTCTGCCAGAGCAGTCCGCAGGGTCTTGGGAAGATCCGTCATCTCGTCGAAGCTGCGAATCCCCCGGTGAAGCCAGGTGTAGACCTGCTTTGCCCGGAAAGACGGCTGTCCCATGGTTTTCAGAAGGTCCGCCAGCTCCGCCAGCGTCAGGGACCGAAGATTCATGGCTTACCTCCACATTTCATTTCCGGGGTGCCGCCCGGTATCAATGCTTCCTGCGAAGCCGGCAGATAAAGAAGCCGTCGGTATCGTATTCCCCGGGAATGAGGGTCAGCATCCCGGTTTCATTCCGGGGAAATACCTCCGGCAGCGGCAGCTTTTCAGGCGCAAAGTCCGGATTATCCCCCAGGAAAGCGGAAACCACCTGTTCATTCTCCCGGGGCAGCACCGTACAGGTGGAGTACATCAGCACCCCGCCCGGGCGGACATACCGGGAAACGTTTTTTAGAATCTGAAGCTGGAGGCCGGGAAGTGCCTCCGCCTCTTTCAGGTTTTTATACCGGATGTCCGGCTTCTTCCGGATGATCCCCAGGCCGGAGCAAGGCACATCCGCGATGACCGCGTCCATCCCCTTTTCCCATTCGGGGTTAAATACGGATGCGTCACAGAGCATGGGCTCGATAGTATGGAAGCCCAGCCGCTCCGCTCCCGCCCGGATCAGATCGATTTTGTGGGGGTGAATATCGCAGGAAAGGATCTGCCCCCTGCCCCCCATAGCCATGGCCGCGGCAAAGCTCTTGCCGCCGGGAGCCGCGCAGCAGTCCAGCACCCGGCCCCCCGTCTCCGGGAGATCTGCGCACAGGACACTCAAACGGGAGGCAGGGTCCTGAACATACAGAAGCCCCTCCCGGAACACTTTCAGCTGTTCCAGCCGCCCGGAGTTTTCCAGAGTCAGACAGTCGGGACACCAGGAATGGGCCCTGGCACTTACCCCCTCTGACTCCAAAATTTCGACCAATTTCGCGGAAGTGGTTCTCACGGTGTTCACCTGTACCGCCAGCGGCGGGGCCTGGTTATCCGCAATGAGCATGGGCTCCAGCTTCCCCTTTGGCAGGGCCTGCTTCAGCTGGGCCACAAGCTCCGCCGGATGGCTGTACTTATCTTCATAGGCAGTGGGCTCCGCCAGGGTGCCCTTGGTGCGGATCGCACCCCGGAGGACACCGTTTACAAGTCCCGGCGCCTTGGGCTGGCCGGGACAATATTTTTTCGTCAGCGCCACGGCTTCATTCACCGCCGCGCTGGCAGGGATTCTGTCCATGTCATAGATCTGATACAGCCCCAGGTGCAGCACATCCCGCACCACGGGATGCAGTTTCCTGCCGTGATAGAGCTGATTCAGATAGAAGTCCAGTCTGGCCCGGTTCTGCACCACACCGTAGCACAGCCGGGCAGCAAGGGCAGCGTCCCGGCTTTCCAGCCGGTCCCGGGCAGAAAGCTCCTTGACCGCCTCGTTGACCCAGGCGCCGGAGACCCTGCAGGCCATCAGCGCGTTCAGCGCTGTTTCCCTTGCGCCCATTTACATTTCCAGCGGGTGGCCCCGGAAGTAATCCGCAGCACCCATCCGCTTTCCACCCTCGGCCTGGAGGGTGCGGATCTCCACCGCGCCCTCGCCGCAGGCGATGCGCAGTCCGGTCTTCGTCAGCCCCAGAACCTCCCCTGGGGTTCCATGTCCCTCCGTCAGGACCGTTTCATATACCTTAAACAGCTTGCCCCCCAGCACCATGGTGGCAACGGGCCAGGGATTCAGGCCCCGGACCTGGTCATGGACCTGTCCCGCGGGCTTCGTCCAGTCGATGGGGCAGAAGGATTTATCCAGCATGGGAGCAAAGCTCACCTGGGCCGGGTCCTGGGGCTGGGCGGGAACCTTGCCCTGGGACACGAACCGGGCAAGGGTCTTGCTGAGAAGTCCCGCCCCCAGCTCCGCCAGGCGGTCCAAAAGGGCCCCTGCCGTCTCATTTTCCCCGATGGGGGTGCGCACCGCGTCGATCATATCCCCGGCGTCCATTTCCCGCACCAGATACATGGCGGTGACACCGGTCTCCTTTTCCCCGTTCAGCACCGCCCACTGGTAGGGCGCGGAGCCCCGGTACTTGGGAAGCAAGCTGGCATGGATATTGATGCAGCCGTATTTTGGAATATCCAGCACCTTCTGGGGCAGAAGCCGTCCGTAGGCCACCACCGCGCAAATATCCGGCTTCAATGCCCGCAATTGTTCCACCGTTTCTTCCTCCCGGAAAGAATCCGGCTGGAACACGGGGATTCCGGCACTCTGGGCCAGCACCTTTACAGGAGAGGCTGTCAGCTTCATCCCCCTGCCCCGGGGGCGGTCCGGCTGGGTGTATACGCCTACCACCTCAAAGCCGTCTTTCAGAATTCTGTCCAGGCATACCGCCGCAATATCCGGGGTGCCCATAAAAACAATACGCATGCCATTCCTCCGCAGGCGTAAAAAATTTACGCCTCGTCCGCTTTCAGTTCCTCGTCCGTCAGGAACCGCTCCATTACTTCCGTATACAGAATGCCATCCAGGTGGTCCAGCTCATGGCAGAAGCACCGGGCGATCAGTTCCTCGCCCTCTGCCTCGAACCAGTTTCCGTCCCGGTCCTGAGCGCGGACCTTGGCATAATTGGGCCGCTTCACCAGGCCGTATTTCCCCGGCACGCTGAGGCAGCCCTCCGCGCCGCACTGCTCCCCGGCAGTTTCCACCAAAGTGGGGTTCACCAGCTCCAGAATCTCCTCGCCGGTATCCACCACCACAACCCGGCGGAGGATCCCCACCTGGGGAGCCGCCAGGCCCACACCCTCGGCATCCACCAGGGTCTCCTTCATATCGTCCAGAAGCTTGCGCAGCCGCCAGTCAAATTTCTCCACCGGCCTGCATACCTTGTGGAGCGCAGGGTCCTGATCCGTAAAAATCCTTCGAAGTCCCATATCTGTCGTTCTCCTTATTCAAATCCGTTTACATCCACAAAGGCGGTGACGCCCCGGCTTCCTTTATCCGCGCCGAACTGCCGCAGTAAGAAAGCCAAAAGCTGCCGCAGCCTCCGGTTCAGCCGGCAGTTCACCGTCAGCCGGTAACGAAAATGGTAGTTAATCTTGGGCACCGGGCAGGGGGCAGGCCCCAGGCACCGGACGGTTTCTTCCCGGTACTCCGGCCGGGCCAGGCAATCAAGCAGGCTGTCCCGGAATTTTACCGCGCAGCGCAGCACCTGGGTTTCCTCCTGGCCCTGGAACGTGACCATGGCGAAGTCGGCAAAGGGGGGTGCGTTCTGCACCCGGCGCAGCCGCAGTTCTAAATCGTAAAAGCTGTCATAGTCCTGCTCCGCCGCCAGGCGAAGCACGGTATGCCCGGGGGTCATGGTCTGCAGGATGGCCCTACCGGGGCAGTCCCCCCGTCCGGCCCGGCCCACCACCTGGGTAATCAGGTCGAAGGTCATCTCCCCGGACCGGTAGCCGCCGGTGTACAGGCTCATGTCCGCGTCCAGCACTCCCACCAGGGTCACCCGGGGCAGATTCAGCCCCTTGGCAACCATCTGGGTGCCCACCAGCACCGTGTCCTCCCCGGACTGAAATTCGGACAGGAGCTTTTCGTGGGTGTTTACGGCGCTGACGGTGTCCGCATCCATCCGCCGCACCTGCATATCGGGAAACAGTTCGGCTAGCTCCTGCTGGACCTTCTGGGTCCCGGTGCCAATGGTCTTCAGGGGGCCGCCGCAGTCGGGGCACCTGGCCGGAACCGGCTGGGAGTAGCCGCAGTAGTGGCACATCAGCCGGTTGTTGGCACTGTGGTAGGTCATACGGATGCTGCACCGGGGGCACTCCGGGGCCTTCCCGCAGTCCACACAAGTAAGCGCCCGGCTGTTTCCCCGGCGGTTTAACAGGAGGATTGCCTGCTTTCCCGCTTCCTTTGTTTCCAGGATCCCCTCCCGGAGGGGATAGCTCAGAGACGTATCGTTTCCCTGGCGCAGCTCGTCCGCCATGTCCACGATCTCCACCTGGGGCAGGGGCCGCCCGTTGAACCGGCGGCGCAGGGTATAGAGGGTGTAGTCTCCCTGCTTTGCGTGGTACATTGTCTCGATGGCGGGGGTAGCAGACCCCAGCACCACCAGGGCTTTTTCCTTGATTCCCCGCCACAGCGCCACATCCCGGGCGCTGTACCGGGGGTTCATTTCCGATTTGTAGGAATGCTCCTGTTCCTCATCCAGAATGATGAGCCCCGGGTTTTCACAGGGGGCAAACACCGCAGAACGAGTGCCCACTACTACTCTGGCCTCTCCCCGGCGGACCCGGTTCCATTGGTCATACCGCTCTCCGGCACTGAGGCTGCTGTGGAGCACCGCCACCAGATCATGAAACCAGGCCGCAAGCAGTCCCAGAAGCTGGGGCGTCAGGGCAATCTCCGGAACCAGAAGCATTGCGCTCCTGCCCCGGCTTAAGCATTCCTGGATCAATCGGATATACACCGAGGTTTTTCCCGAGCCGGTGACGCCGTACAGCAGGGCCGCGCCGGGATCCTCACGGCCCATCTGCTCCAACAAGCCTTCAAAGCACTGCTGCTGTTCCTCGTTGAGAATCAGAGGGCCATCCAGTTTTACCGGTTTTATCTCGCTGCACCGGAGTACAGCCCGCTGGCTCAGGGTCAGATAGCCCAGCTTTTCCAGCCGGTTTACCGTGGCGGCGGAAGCACCGGTATAGTAGAGAATGTCCTTTACCGCCGCGCTGCCAACGCTGCACAGCAGCTCCAGAACGCTTTGCTGCATTGCCGCGGATTTCGGACGGGAAGCGGCAAATTCCATGGCTTCCTCGGAGCTGACCGCGAGGGACGCAATCTTTTCGGTCCTGTCCCCGGTTCGCCGGATATACTCCTTTTCTCCCGAGACCCACTTCTTTTGCAGAAGATAGGAAAGAACGCCGCTGAGCTGTTCCTCGTCGGGAACCACCTGGCGCAGCGCCTGGGTATCCGCCGTGCCGCCCAGAGATTCCAAACGGCTGAGCACCGCTTCGGCTCCCGGCTTTCGCAGCTTCTTGTCTTTCCAGCCCCGGTCTTCCGTCAGAGCAAAGGTACTGCGGACCCGGAACCATGCCCCCGCCGGAAGCATAACCCGAACAGCGTCATAAAAGGTGCAGAAATACCGCTCCCGCAGAAATGCAGCAAGACGGAGCTGATGGGCCGTGAGCAGCGGGGTCTCCTCCAGGGGAGCCTCCACTGGCTTAAGTCCTGTTTCATCTCCGTCTTCTACCGCGAGCACAACGCCCTCGGTAATCCGGCTGCCCCTGCCAAAGCTTACCCGCACCCGGTGGCCGGGACACAGGGTCATCCCCTCCGGGATGCGGTAGGAATAGGGCTTGTCAATGGCAAAGGAGGCCGCTTCCACGGCAATTTTTGCAATCATGCGTGGCCTCCCTTTCCTGCTTACATATACTCTTCCTTCAACGAGCCGGACAGCTCGCCGTTTGCGACCTCGTTGATTGCCATGGTGACAGGCTTCTCAGGCAGGTCCTCGTGAAGCTCCTCGGCTTCCTCGGCAATCTGGCGGGCCCGCTTGGCGACCACGTTCACCAGAAGATACCGGCTTTCAACCTTTTCCAGCAAATCCGCAACAGGTGGATAAAGCATGATTCATTCCTCCAAAAAAGCAGTTTAGTATATTCAAAATTCTTCCGGCACAGGCCGGAATCGCCGTCCGCGCAATTTACAAAAATTCTTAGGCAGCACCGCATAATGGGGCAAGGAGATTCGGGCAGTGTTTTGGCACAAGCGAAAGTATGAAAAATGCGGGAATACTGGATGTATTTCCCATTTTTCATACTGCACGATTGGGGCAAAAGATCCGCCGAAGCCCGCAGTTCCCATTGTGCGGTGTTGCCCTTATTGAATGAAGCTCAGGATCTCCCCGGCGCAGCGCCGGGCATCGTCATTGACCACCACATGGTCATACCAGCTGCGCTGGTCCATTTCCCATTCAGCACGCTGCAGCCGCAGGCGGATCTGTTCCTCGGAGGTGTCGTTGCGCCCCCGCAGCCGCTGCTCCAGCTCCGCCATGGAGGGAGGCATGATAAACACCAGAACGGCATCGGGAATCTTGTCCTTTACGATTCTGGCGCCCTTGGGGTCAATGTCCAGGATCACCGGCCCCCGACTCCGTTTTTCCTCCAGCTGCTTCCAGGGTGTGCCGTAACAGTTATCCATATGGGCATCGTATTCCAGAAGCTCATCGTTTTCGATCATCTCCCGGAACCGCTCCGGGGTGACAAAGTAATAGTGAACGCCCTCCTGCTCCGCCGGCCTGGGGGACCGGGTGGTAGCGGAAACGGAAAGACTCAGATCCTCCCGCAGCTTCATCATTTGGTTCAGCACTGTTCCCTTTCCCACACCGGAAGCGCCGGAAAGGACGATCAGCTTTCCTTCTCCCATTGGTTATCCTCCTCTTTCTCTTCCCGCAGGCGCTGCCCCAGCACCTCGGGGGATACGGCGCAGAGGATCACATGGTCCGTGTCCATCAGCAGCACACCGGCGGTTTTCCGCCCGAAGGATGCATCAATCAGCATTCCCCGGTCCCTCGCCTCCTGGATCAGCCGCTTGATAGGTGCGGAATCCGGCGCAACAATCGCCAGGATCCGGTTTGACGCCACCATGCTCCCGAAGCCGATATTTACAAGCTTCATATCCCGCTCCTATTCGATATTCTGGGTCTGCTCCCGGATCTTTTCCAGTTCCGCCTTGATCTCCACCACAAGCCGGGCAAGGCGCACATCGGAGCACTTGGAGCCGATGGTATTTGCCTCCCGGTTCATCTCCTGGAGCAGGAAGTCCAGCTTCCGGCCCACGCTGCCGCCCGCGGTGAGCATGGCATCCATCTGCTCCAGGTGGCTGCGCAGACGGACGGTTTCCTCGTCCACCGCCACCTTGTCGGCAAAGATTGCCGCCTCGGTCAGGATCCGGCCTTCGTCAATGGTGGTGCTTGACAGAACCTCCCGGAGCTTGCTTTCCAGCCGGGCGCGGTAGTCCGCCACCGTCTGGGCACTGCCCGCCTCCACCTGGGAAACCAACGAGAGGATGGTCTGTCCCCGGCTGCGCAGGTCATTTTCCAGGGCCTGTCCTTCCCGGGAACGCATGGCATCGTAGCCCGCGAAAGCCTTGTCCGCCACGAAAAGCAGATCCTTGAGAAGCTGCTCTTCGTCCACCTCCGGTTTTTCTACGGTAAACACCTCCGGCATCCGGGCAATCAGCTCCAGGCTGATGTCGCCGGAAAGCTGCAGCTCCGCCTTCATCCGGCGCATGGCTTCGGCGTAGCCCGCTGCCAGGCTGCTGTTTAAGGTTACCTTACCTTCCGTGCCGCCCTCGCTGCGCACGGACACAAAGACATCCACCTTGCCACGGGAGACGGTATTCTTTACCGCCTGCTTCACTGCGTCCTCGCCAAAGGACAGGCTCCGGGGAAGCTTCACCGTGCAGTCCAGGTAACGGTTGTTGACACTGCGCACTTCTACCGTGAATTCCCGTCCGTTCACCGTCTCCACGGCTCTGCCGTAGCCGGTCATGCTTTTCACCATGGTTATTATCCCCTTTTCAAAGGCAGCTTTCCGCCGCCCGGCATATGGTTTTTTTCGCGGTCCCGTTTACTTCGCCGGCGTTATGGCAGCGGATACCGGATCGGAGCGCAGTACGCCGACCCCCGTGAAGCCCTCACCGAAAGTGATGACCGTGCGGAAGGTTGTGGTCCCCGCCTCGGCGCCGGTAAAGTCCACCGTTGCGGTAATGTTTTCCGCGGTCAGCTTGCTCATGAGCTCCGCCGGCCCCCGGACGGTGACCGTCAGCTTTTCCGTAATGAGTTCCGCTTCCATGCCCTCCGGAATGTTGATGCTCTGGATATTCTCCAGCACATAGTCCCGGGTGGTCAGGCCGGAAAGCAGTACTGTAGCTTCCACCTCCGTGATGGCGGACAGATTGGTAATCCCCTCGGGCAGCACTACCTGGAAAGTCAGATTGCCGGACTTGGTCAGCTCCGCCAGGTTGATGGTGCCCACCACCAGCTGGTCTTCCATGGCATCGATGGCCACCTCACTGCCGCAGACACGGATGGTTTCCGCGCTCATAGTGACGGAAACATTGTCCCGGGTAGCGCCGCCGCCTTCCACAATATTGTAGACAAGGGTAATATCCTTTACCTTCTGGATCCGGACATCCAGCCGAACCTCCTCCACATTGGTGGTAATGAGCTCGGCATCCACCGGATTTCCCTCCCCGTCACACAGGGTATAGCGGAAGCTCTGGCTGATGGATTCCCGCTGATCCGTCAGATCCGCCTGGATGACGGCCTTTTCGATCCGGTCCGTAACGGACTCCGGTCCGGTAACGGAAACGGAGGTATAGTCCAGGGTGCTGTTCTCCCGGTCGGACAGATAGCCCTCCGGCGCGGAACCGATCCACTGGATCTCCACGGGGACCTCCTTGGTCACCCGGCGCTCCACGGTAACATACAGGTAGCCCGGATTCTTGGACTCTATCACGAAGGCGTTGCTGGGAAGATTCCCCGGAAAGCTCACGGTAGTGCTAAGCTGCAGCTGGCTGCCGGGTTCATAGATCTTGGAAAGGTCCGCTTTCACGGTGATGTTTCCCCGGTTCACCTGGGCAAGGTCCGACCGGTTGCCGGACAGCTTCAGCGTCACCGTGTCCGACGATACGCTGGTAATCATCAGTCCCCGTTCCTGAAGCACCGTCTCTCCGCTGAGAATCACGGGAACATCGTCGTAGGTATCCTCGGAACCGGGACTGACGGAAGTAATCACATACAGCCACAGTCCAAAGGCAATCAGCACGGAGAGCGCAATGTAGCCGATTTTACTTTTCACGGGTATTCGCCTCCTTGCCTGTTTTACGCAGACCCTTTTTCAGCCGGAGGGCAAGCGCCTGCTCTCCATCGGGATCATTCTTGGGGCACAGCTCGTTGCACAGCAGCTTCTCCAGGGTCTGGGATGCCAGATGCCGTTTCAGCATGCCGCCCACCGCCACGGAGATGGTGCCGGTCTCCTCGGATACAATGACCACCACCGCGTCGGAGACCTCGCTCATGCCCACACCGGCCCGGTGCCGGGTACCCAGGTCCGCGCTGAGATGGCTGCTGTCCGACAGGGGCAGCACACAGCCCGCGGCGGCGATCCTGCCGTCCCGAATAATCATGGCGCCGTCATGCAGGGGCGCTTTCACAAAGAAAATGTTGCGGATCAGCTGCTCCGTCACCTGTCCGTCGATGGGGGTGCCGGTCTTGAAGTAATCATCCAGCCGGGCCTCCCGGGCAAAGACGATCAGAGCGCCCACACGCTCCCTGCTCATAATCTCGCAGGCCATTACCGTCTGGGCGATCACCGACTCCAGATCCTGGGTAGGCTTGGTGTAGCCGAACAGGGCCCGGAATTTCACGCTGCCCAGCCGGTCCAGCATCCGCCGCAGCTCCGGCTGGAACAGGATGACCAGCGCCAGCAGTCCAACCGCCATAAACTGGTTCAGAATAAAGCTCAGGGTGTAAAGCCGAAGGGCTGCCGCCAGACCTGCGACAACCATCACTGCTATCACCGCCCGGGCAATGCGCATGGTTCCGGGGGCGCGGATCAGGGGCAGCAGCTTGTAGATCAGAAACGCGACCACGGCAATATCCAAATAATCCGACCACTGCATTCTGGTGAGCTGCTGCATCAAACTGTGAATTGCCTCCATCATACGTTCTCCGACCTCTTTTATGTCAACTTTTGAAAGCGTATACTGTCCAATGGTATACTAACCTATTTTCCGCTCTATTATAGCGGATTCCCTCGCCGATAGCAAGTGATATTCTGCATAAAAATCAGATTCGTTCCCGGCCTCAAATTTATCTGCGCCGGGCCCGGGCTACTTCCCGCCCCGGCGCTTGCAGCCCGTTCATTTTGCCGGGGGGAGGCTCCGCGCTACCCGGAGGAAGGCGTTTAGCTCCCCTGCCGTGCTGTTCCAGCCGAAGCTGACCCGCACCGTACCGGTGTCCAGGGTCCCGGCGCTCTCGTGGGCCAGGGGCGCGCAGTGCAGCCCCGCCCGGAGGGCAAAGCCCCGGTCTGAAAGCATCTGCGCGGCCTCTTCACAGCCGCATCCGGCCCGGAAAGAAACCGTGCCCCCCTGGTTTTCCCCGGAGAAAACCTCCATTCCCAATTTTTCCAGTCCTGCGGCGCATTTTTTCGCCAGCGCGGCCTCCCGGGCGGCAATCGTTTCCATGCCCAAACGCTCCACCGCCTGCATCCCTGCAAGCAGCCCAGCCGCACCGGGCACATTCACCGTCCCCGGCTCCAACCGTTCCGGAAGCTCCTCCGGCATGGTCTGCATCAGGGACTGGCTGCCGGTTCCGCCGTAGAGCAGAGGCTGGGCCTGCCCGGCGCACAGCAGCAGTCCGGTTCCCTGGGGGCCCAGCAGTCCCTTATGCCCGGGCATGGCGATAAAATCCGCACCCCACCCGGCAAGCTCCACCGGCAGGACCCCGGCCGACTGGGCCGCGTCCACGATGAAGGGCACACCGTAGGTTCTGCACAGGGCCGCCATTTCTTTCGCCGGGAGAATGCAGCCGAACACATTGGAAACATGGGTAAATACCGCCGCGTCCACCCCGGACCGCAGCGCCCGGCGAAAATCGGACAGGGTGTCTTCCTGGTCGAACAGCCGCCGTCCGCAGACGATAAGCTGGGCATTCAGGGCGTGGAGAGGCCGGGTCACCGCATTGTGTTCAAAACCGGATACCGCCACTTTGGCTCCCGGTTTTACCAAAGTGCGGATCGCAATGTTGAGACCATGGGTACAGCTTCCGGTGAGGACAACCTGCTCCGGGCGGCATTGAAAGAGCTTCCCCGCCTGCTCCCGGCAGCGGTACACCGTCCGGGATGCCGCCTCCGCCGCGGGATACCCGCCCCGGCCGGGATTCGCGCAGGTACGCAGAGCCGTCTCCATGGCCCGGGCCACACCCGGCGGCTTGGGAAAGGAAGTGGCTCCACTATCCAGATAGATCATACCCTCCGCTCCTCCAGAACCCCATTTTCTCCCTGGTGGTAGACCTTGCGCCAGCTCAGCTGGTTTTTCCGAAGCAGCGCCAGCGCGTCCGGGACCTCCGCCCCGGAAAGCCGGATGCAGTAACCGCAGCCCTGTTCCTCCATCCATCGGGGCGTTCGCCGGACCGCGCAGCGAATCCCCGCAGCATTCAGTATCTTCTCCCCCCGCTGTGCCACTGTCACCGAGCGGAAGGTAATATAATCCGTCATCATAACAGCAAAACCTCCCGGCACAATCTATGCCCGGGAGGCGAATTTTGCTCCATCCTGGTTCTTTTCGCAGGATGGAGCGGAAAAAGAAATGAGATAAATTGGAATTTGGCGCACTGACGCGCAGCGCAATCGCTTCCCCCGGGGGTGGTGCTCCGCGCAGCGAATCAAAATCCAAATGATTGCCGGGGGCAATCATACCATAATTTATAGCTGTCGAGCGCAGCGAGACTGATGAGGAACGGCGAAATGAACCGATTTTGCAT
>CAMCCS010000006.1 GCA_945873295.1 uncultured Clostridia bacterium | reverse complement strand
TGTGTATTTTGCGCCCGATGGAAGCGTTGGCATTGCCTGGGAGGGGGGCGTGTGCGCGCTTACTCCCATGGAGCTTGCCATGGTAGGACAGCCCTTCCCGCCGGATGCTGCCTTGGTGCTCCATGATGCCAAGACATCCATGCACCGGATGACGGAGCTTGGCCTGGGCTGGGGAAGCGTCCTCTTTGATACGGCCCTTGCTGCCTATGACCTGAATCCGTCCCAATCGGATTACCCGGTTTCCAAGCTTGCCACCAATTTCCTGGGCACTACGGTGGAGGACGGGGACGCTTCCGCCTGTGCAGAAGCCCTGTGGTTCCTTGCCCCTGTGCTGAAAACTGAGCTGGAAAAAGCGGGAATGACGGAGCTTTACCGGAGCATTGAGCTGCCCCTGTGCGATGTTCTGTTCCGAATGGAAGAGCGGGGTATTGCCATTGACCGAAAGCAGCTGGAACAGTTTGGCCAGATGCTTGCTCAGCGGATCGCGGACTGCGAAGCGCTGATTTATGGCTACTCCGGCGGCCCCTTTAATATCAATTCCACGAAACAGCTTGGGGAGCTTCTTTTTGAGAAACTGGGCCTGCCTCCGGTGAAGAAAACCAAGACCGGCTACTCCACCAACGCGGACGTTCTGGAAAAGCTTCAAAATAAGCACCCCATCATTCCCGCCATTATGGACTACCGGATGCTCACCAAGCTGAAATCCACCTACGCCGACGGACTGGTCCGGGAGATCCGGGAGGATGGGCGGATTCACACCACGTTTCAAAATCTGGTCACCGCCACCGGGCGGCTGTCCTCCACGGAGCCGAACCTGCAGAATATTCCTGTCCGCACGGACCTGGGGGCGGAGATCCGGAAGATGTTCGTGCCCAGGGACGGCTGTGTCCTGGTGGACGCGGATTACAGCCAGATTGAGCTGCGTGTCCTTGCCCATATTGCTGGGGATGAAGCCATGCAGCGGGCGTTCTGCAGCGGGGAGGATATTCATACCGCTACCGCCGCCCAGGTTTTCGGTGTCCCGGCGGATCAGGTGACGCCGCTTCAGCGCCGCCATGCCAAGGCTGTGAACTTCGGCATTGTCTATGGCATTTCCGAGTTCTCCCTGGCGGAGGACATCGGTGTCAGCCGGTATGAGGCCCGGGAATATATCGACAATTACCTTGCCAATTACCGGGGTGTCCGGGACTATATGAAAAAGGTGGTGGCAGACGCCCGGGAAAGCGGGTATACCACTACGCTCTACGGCCGGAAGCGCTATATTCCGGAGCTGAAAAGCACGAACTTCAATATCCGCCAGGGCGCGGAGAGGATTGCTCTGAATACCCCCATCCAGGGAACGGCGGCGGACCTCATTAAGCTTGCCATGGTGCGGGTGGAGCAGGCGCTGAACGCGTCTTTCCCCGAGGCACAGCTTTTATTGCAGGTCCATGACGAACTGATTGTAGAGTGCCCGGAGGACATTGCTTCCCAGGTGGCGGCGCTGGTCAGCAGCCAGATGGAAAGCGTTGCCTCCCTGTCCGTTCCCCTGACCGCGGAAGCAAAATACGGAAAAAGCTGGTATGACGCGAAATGATAATTGAACCGATGAAAGCATGCCATGTGCCCCAGATCGCGCAGCTGGAAAAACGGTGCTTTACGGATCCCTGGAGTGAAAAGAGTATTGCCTCCGAGCTGGAAAACCCCCTTTCCCTGTGGCTGGTGGCTGTGGATGGGGAGAAGCTTATTGGGTATGTGGGCTCTCAGACTGTGCTTGGAGAAACGGATATGATGAATCTGGCGGTGGCTCCGGAGGCAAGGCGGCAGGGGACGGGACGGGCACTGGTGCTGGCCATTGTGGATGCATTGACGGAAAAGGGAAGCCACAGCCTGATGCTGGAGGTCCGTGTCTCCAATACCCCAGCCCGAACCCTCTATGAAAGCCTGGGCTTTTCCCAGGTGGGCCGTCGGCCAAAATATTATGTTAATCCAAAAGAGGACGCCCTGATCCTGCGAAAGGAGTGGTCTGTATGAATATTCTGGCTGTGGAATCCTCCTGCGATGAAACCGCCGTTGCCATCGTCCGGGATGGACGCCAGGTGCTGACGGACTGCATTGCCTCCCAGGTGCCCCTTCACCGGATCTACGGCGGTGTAGTGCCGGAAATTGCATCCCGGAAGCATATGGAGGCCATCTATGCCCTTGCGGATCAGGCGCTGGCAGAAACGGGCATGGTAAGAAAGGACCTGGATGCCGTGGCAGTAACCTACGCTCCAGGCCTCATCGGCGCTGTTCTGGTGGGTGTGAACTTTGCCAAGGGTGTCGCCCTGTCTACGGGTATGCCCTTGATCCCTGTCCACCATATCCGGGGGCACATTGCCGCAAACTATATCGCCTATCCCGAATTGAAGCCGCCATTTCTTTGTCTGGTGGTTTCCGGCGGTCATACCATGATCGTCCATGTGAAGGATTATACACAAATGGAGATCCTGGGCACGACCCTGGATGACGCGGCAGGGGAGTGCTTTGACAAGGTCGCGAGGGTGCTGGACATGCCCTATCCGGGCGGTGCCGCCCTGGATAAAACGGCCCAGTCCGGGGATGATACAAAATATACCCTGCCCAGGAGCCGCCCCGGGGAGAATCCCTACAATATGAGTTTTTCCGGTCTGAAAACCGCTGCCCTGAACCTCATTCACCATGCCGAGCAGGTGGGGGAGATTGTGGATATTCCAGGCCTTTGCGCTTCCTTTTCCGCAGCGGTGTCCGATACTCTGGTGCCCCGGGTGGTCATGGCTATGGAAAAGACCGGGCTTAAAAAAATCGCCGTTGCGGGAGGGGTTGCCGCCAATTCCCGGATCCGCCGGGACATGACCCAGGCGGTGGAAAAGCTGGGAGGGACGCTTTACATGCCGCCCCTTTCCCTGTGTGGGGACAATGCCGCCATGATCGGCGCCCAGGCCTATTATGAATTTCTTGCCGGGCATACGGCGGACATGACCCTCAACGCCTATGCCACCAAATCCATTCTGGGTGAGGCACTGTGACATTTAGATACAATATTAGTTACAAAGCGGTTACGAAATGTAAATGAAATATTAAGATTTCCTGGGCTAAACCCGGGAAATCCAAATAAATCTGTGGAAAACCTTGTGGAAACTGTGTATAAACCAGTGTATATCCATTCGGGTTTTCCACAGACTTTTTTACCATTCGCCATTGACAAACAGGGCTTTCAGTGCTATGATGACCAGGAAATTACAAGAAAGGAGGAAGTTCACATGCTGTTTTTGGATAAGAAGAGAAATATGGGCGGGGGACTTGCTCCTTTTGGAATTGCGCGGTAGGGCTTACCGGGCGTTTTCATGCGGCGCGGGCTTCGGCCTGGGCCGTTTTTTTGTGCTTTTTTTGATTGAGGTAAGAAAATGAAAGAGATTTTTTGTTATTTGAAGCCCTACCGGAAGGGTCTGCTTGCCGCCGCTATGGCAATGGCAGTGTCCACGGTCTGTAACCTGCTGCTGCCGACCATCATGAGCGATATTTTGAATAACGGTGTTTACCGCGGAGATTACCCCTATATTGTTCACTGCTGCGTCATCATGCTGGTGGTTGCGCTGTTGGGTCTTGGCAGCGTGCTCTTGGGCTCCTGGCTTTCCTGCAATGTGGTTGCTTCTTTCTGCGCGGACCTTCGGGGTACCGTATTTCGGAAAGTCAATGCCATGAGCTTTGAGGAATTCGGCTGTCTGGGTACGGCGGCTCTCGCTACCCGCTGCTCCCACGATGTGGATACCCTGTCCTGGATCGCCGCGGAGATGACCGGCCCCATGGTGACCATTCCCGTTATGTTCCTGGGCGGAACGGTCCTTGCTCTGCAAAAGGACGTGATGCTGTCTGCCGTTATGCTTGCATTCATTCCGGTGATCCTTGCCATGGTGCTCATTCTTGGAAAAAAGATCCGTCCCCTGTGGGACAAGACCGACGAATATTTTGACAAGGTCAATGAGCTGACCAGGCAGCGCATCCGGGGCATTCGGGTCATTCGGGCGTTCAACGCCGAGAGCGCTGAACACCGGAAAATGGCTGACACCATCGGTACCATGTCGGATATGATTGTGAAAAGCAATGTGACCATGGACGCGGTGGTCCCCATTACGACCTTTCTTCTCAACGCAGCCGCCGTGCTCATCGTGTACCTGGGCGGCTGGGAGCTGGAACGGAAGTCAGGGCTCACTGGCGGCGACATATTTGCCATTGTCCAGTATACCGCTCTGGTAGCGAACAGTGTCATTATGGGCTCCTTTGCCATTGTCATGTTTCCCCATGTCCGGGTTGCCGCGGACCGGATCGGACAGGTGCTTCACAGCCGGGGAATGGACGACCCGGAGCCGCCCAAAGGGCAGAAGCTTTCCGGCAGGATTACCTTTGACCATGTTTCTTTCCGGTATTCCGGCGCCGAAGAACCGGCCCTGCGGAATATCAGCTTTTCCGTTGCCACCGGAGAAACCGTGGCGGTGATTGGCGGGACAGGCGCAGGAAAAAGCACGTTGGTCAGTCTGCTTCTGGGCTTTCGGATGCCAACCGACGGCGCGGTGCGCCTGGATGGGATCCCTACGGAAAAGCTGAGCCGCAGGGACCTGCGGGACAATATCAGCTGCGCCCTGCAAAACGGGGCGGTATACTCCGGCACACTCCGGGAGAACATCCGTATGGGCCGCCTGGATGCAGGCGACAGTCAGATTCTGGAGGCTCTGGAGACGGCCCAAGCCATGGAATTTGTGAGGCGCTTTCCTGAGGGGCTGGATCATGTAATCCGCCAGTCAGGAAAGAACCTATCCGGCGGGCAGAAGCAGCGGCTGAGCATCGCCCGGGCCATTCTGAAGGAAGCGCCGGTCTACATTTTTGATGACAGCTTTTCCGCGCTGGACTTTCTGACGGAGCAGGCCCTTCGCTCCGCCCTGAACCGGCGTCTGGCAGGGAAGACCCAGATCATCATTACCCAGCGGGTGACCTCTGCCATGCACTGTGACCGGGTGCTGGTTATGGACGGCGGCGAGCTGGTGGATATGGGCACCCATGCGGAGCTTCTGGACCGCTGCCAGGTTTATCGGGATATATTCGCGTCACAGACAGGAGGTGGCAGCCTTGGCGCAGAAGAAGCGTAAAATGATCGATGATACCGTCCGCCGGATCGTCCGGGAGACAAAGCCCATTGCGCCCTGGCTCTGCCTGGGGATGCTCCTGGATGTCCTTTCCGTCGTTGCCGCGGTGATCGCACCGGAGTTGCTGGGAAAGCTTGTGCAGGTGCTATATGATTACGGCTTGTCTGACCGGACCGGCTCCATTCGCCCAGCGCTGGTGGAGGGACTAATGTGGCTGCTGCTGGTTTATGCTGCTTACGGTTTGTTTTCCTTTCTCAATTCCCAGCTTATGAACCGCACTGTCAGCCGGCACTTCACCTGCGACCTGCGGATCAAGATTTCGGACAAGCTCCAGCGGCTTCCTGTGAAGTATGTGGATCAGACCCCGGTGGGAGATATTCTCAACCGGCTGGGTGACGATGTGGGTAATATGGGCGGGTACCTGCACCAGATCTTTGACGTGCTGGTGAAGGGGTTTTTCCAGCTTTTGCTGATCGCCGCGGCCATGTTCCTGGAAAGCCCGCTGCTTGCCTGCTTTGTGGTCCTTGCAGCGCCGGTTTCCCTGTGGCTGTCCTCCCGGATGGCTGCTGCCTGCGGAAAGTACTATGATACGCGCTTTGCCCAGGAGGGGGAGCTTGCGGAGCTGGTGGAGGAAAGCTTTACCAATTTCCCCACCACAAAGGCCTACAATCTGGAAGAATTTACCCAGGAGCACCATGAAGAATTGAACCGGAAGCTCCGGGATTCCACGGCAAAGTCCAACTTTACAGGAGGCATTGTTCAGCCGCTTATCGCCTTTTCCAATTCCGTGGCCTACATTCTCATCAATCTGGTGGGCGGCTGGCTGATGGTTCGCCGTGGCCTCAGTGTGGGCACGGTTGTGACCATTGTGCTCTATGCCAGGCAGTTTGCCTCTCCGCTGGAACAAATCGCCAACGGCCTTGCAAACCTTTCTCAGATTAAGGCCTGCGCGGCCCGGGTATTCCAGCTTCTGGATATTCCGGAAGAAGCCCCCGGCGCGGGGAGCTTACCCCATAAGGCCCAGGGAGAAGTGGAATTCCGCCATGTGGACTTTTCCTATAAGCCGGAGGAACCGCTGATCCGGGATCTGAATCTAAACGTTATGCCCGGTCAGAAAATCGCCATTGTGGGTCCCACGGGGGCAGGGAAGACCACCATAGTCAATCTTTTGATGCGTTTTTACGATCTGAATGCCGGAGCGGTTCTGCTGGATGGGCAGGATATGAACGCCGTTTCCCGGAAAAATGTGCGGGAACAGTTCGGTATGGTGCTGCAGGATACCTGGCTTTTCCGGGGAACCATTGCGGAAAACGTTGCCTACGGTGTGCCGGATGCTACCCGGGAGCAGATTGAAGCCGTGTGCCGCAAGGCCCGGTGCGACCGTTTCATCCGCACCATGCCCAAGGGCTATGATACGGTTATCGGGGAGGACACGGTAAACCTTTCCGGAGGCCAGCGGCAGCTTCTGACTATTGCCCGGGCACTGCTGGTGGACCGGCCTCTGCTCATTCTGGACGAGGCGACATCCAACGTAGATACCCGCACAGAGATTCTCATTCAGAAAGCCATGGATACCCTGATGGAGGGAAGAACCTGCTTCATCATTGCCCACCGGCTGAGCACCATTGTGGACGCGGATGCCATTCTGGTGCTGGATCACGGCAGGATCGTGGAGCAGGGGACCCACCGGGAGCTGCTGGATAAGCAGGGCTTCTATTATAAATTGTATACCAGCCAGTACGCGGTATAAGGAGGAGAACAATGCTTCTGATTGCAGACAGACTGCATACCCTTTCCTTTGGCAGTCTGATGGAGGTTTACCGGGAATCCAATGGGTGGAACGGCGAAGAATTCTTTCCCATGGAGACTCCTGAGCGGCAGCTTGCCCTGGCGGAGGAACGGTTTTACCAGTATTTACAGGAGGAGTTCTTTTCGAAGCCAGATGCCCGGTATTTTATCTGGACGGAGAATGGAGAATATGTCAGCGCGCTGCGGCTGTGGCCTTTCCTGGATGGTCAGCTTCTGGAGGGATTGGAGACCAAACCGGGGCAGCGGCGGAAAGGCTATGCCGCCTGCCTGATCCGGGCGGTGCAGAGACACTGCCCGGCAGGGACACGGATCTATTCCCATGTAAGCAGGGACAATACAGCCTCTTTGCGCCTGCATGAGGCCTGCGGGTTCCAGGCTATCCAGGAATCCGCCCGGTGCCTGGACGGCAGCGTCAGCACCCGGCGGAGAACGCTGTGCTGGGAAAAAGGGAAATAACAAAAAAGCATGTTTTTCCCGAAAAAGGAAAAATACACTTGACAAATCCAATCGGATGATGTATCATATGCAAGTCGGCTGGAAAGCCTGCGCATGGAGAAGTCGCGTAGCTGGCCGAGCGCGCACGATTGGAAATCGTGTATACCCCAAAAGGGTATCGAGGGTTCAAATCCCTCCTTCTCCGCCATTAAAAAGCTCCTGATTTTCCCATAAAAACGGAAAATCAGGAACTTTTTTGCTATTTGTGCAATTTTCTGGTTTTTCCGGAATCGTGCATCATGTTTTTTCCGTCGTCTTTTGAAAATCGTGCGTAGTTGTGCTTAGACAATTCTAACTTTTTGAAGGTTTTACACAACGGCAGAACACTTTCCATAGAAGAGTAAAAGAATGGGGCTGTTAAATAACCCCTCAGAAAACAAGCAGATCCTCTCTGGAAACAGAAAGGGTCTGCTTTTTTCGAATATCGAAGCTGTGGATAACTTTTTTACAAAAAACGCACACACCAACCACAGCCGGAGAAAACTGGCTTTTCTTCGGCGAACTTTTGGGATTATTCAGCCAGCGGCTTTACCTTACAATAAAAAACTGCCACTGCGGACCTTTGACGGATGTCATACGGCCCGCAATGGCAGTTTTCAATTTTACATATCGAACACACCCATAATCACAATACCGGCAAAGGTAACCGCAATGCAGGCGTAGTGCTTCCAGCTCAGCTTCTCTTTCAGGAACAGGCGGCTCCACAGCACGGAGACCATGCAGTAGGAGGCAATGATGGGCGCTGCCAGAGTGGCCTCGCCGCTGGCCAGGGCGTAGATGTAGGCAAGCTGTCCGGCAGTCTCAAAGCAGGCGCCGATATACTTGGGGGCTTCCAGCTTGGGCAGGAGCTTCTGCTTCTTGATCACTACGGTGTAGATAAAGGCGGCAATACCGGCAACCAGGAAGGTCAGCTCATAGGCGACGTTGGCGGAGTCCTCATTCAGGGTTTCCAGCACAAGGTCATCGGCAAAGGTTCCGGCGGCGTCCAGCAGGCAGTAGGCAATGGGCAGTGCCAGAGCCAGCCAGGACTTGGCGTATTTGTAATTGGAAGCCTCCTGCCGGGCGGCACGGAGCTGCTCGTCCTCGTTGGATTCCACAAAGCCCAGGCCGATGACACCGGCGCAGGCCAGGAACACTGCCACATACTGGATGGGAGCCATTTCTTCGGCGGTACCGGAGACGATGGCAATAATCGCCACGAGAGCGCCGGAAGCATTGCAGATGGGGGAGGAAATGGAAAGCTCGATGTAGCGAAGACCCACATAGCCCAGGGTCATGGAACCGATGTAAAGCAGGGATACGGGAAGATAGGTCCAGATCACTTCCCAGGAGATCTCTACGCCGCTGACAAAGATTTCAAAGGCGGCGTGCAGGCCCATGACCACGCCGACGGCGGTGACCATTTTGAACTGGCTGTACTTGTCGAAGGAATCCCGGCAGCCGATCTTGGAGAAAAAGTCCGAACCGGACCAGCACAGCAGGGCGATAATGGAAAACCAGAACCAACTCATGAAACAAAAACCTCTCTTTTCCTTTTGCGATATAGATTATTTATTCACCAAGCACAGCCAAACCGGCTTCCACCATTTTCTGCAGGCTCATGAGAATGCCCAGCTTTGCGTGGAACCAGGTCAGGCCGCCCTGGAAATAGACGGCGTAGGGCGGACGAATGGGGCCGTCGGCAGACAGCTCGATGGAACTGCCCTGCACGAAAGCGCCGGCGGCCATAATGACCTTGTCATTGTAGCCGGGCATATCCCAGGGCATGGGCGTGGCGTGGGCGTCCACGGGAGCGGCGGCCTGGATGCCCTTGCAGAAAGCGATCATGCCCGCTTCGCTGCCCAGCTCCACGGCCTGAATGATGTCGTGGCGGCTTTCCGTGGCATTGGGAACGCACCGGAAGCCCAGGGGCTCATACAGATTGGCGGCAAAAATGGCACCCTTTTCAGCGCCCGCTACCACGGTCGGTGCCATAAAGAAGCCCTGGTACAGGGCGGGCATCAGGCCGAGATTTGCGCCCACCTCCTGGCCCAGTCCGGGGGCGGAGAGACGATAAGCACAGCGGCTGATGCACTGAGCGGTACCGCAGATATAGCCGCCGATGGGAGCAAGACCGCCGCCCGGGTTTTTGATGAGACTTCCCACGGTCATATCCGCGCCCACATCCGAGGGCTCTATGGTTTCCACAAACTCACCGTAGCAGTTGTCCACCATCACCAGCACATCCGGCTTTACGCCCTTGCAGAACGCGATCAGCTCTCCGATCTGCTTCACGGAGAAGGTGGGACGGGTGGCGTAGCCCTTGGAGCGCTGGATGGTAATGAGCTTCGTCTTTTCGTTGATGGCTTCCCGGATGGCGGGGTAGTCAAAGCTGCCGTCGGGCAGGAGATCCACCTGCCGGTAGGTGACGCCGTACTCCGCCAGGGAGCAAGGGCTTTCCCGGATACCGATCACCTCCTGAAGGGTGTCGTAGGGCATCCCCACAGGGGAGAGCAGCTCGTCTCCCGGCAGCAGATTGGCGCTGAGGGCAACGGTCAGGGCATGGGTGCCGCAGGTGATCTGGGGTCGCACCAGGGCAGCTTCCGTGTGAAATACATCTGCGTAAACCCGTTCCAGATTGTCCCGTCCCAGGTCGTCGTAGCCATAGCCGGTAGTAGCCGCAAAGCAGGCGGCGCTGACCCGGTTTTTCTGCATGGCGTTAATCACCTTTGCCTGGTTGTATTCCGCCACCTTGTCAATGGCGGCAAAGCGCGTTTGCAGGGCATCCAGTACCTTTTCCCCTCGGGCGTACACGGCAGGGGAGATGCCCATTTCCTGATAAAGCATTTCCAGTTCTTCCATAATTACTTCTCTTTCCTCAGATTATTCAGCATCTTGTCCGCTAGAGTGGTAAGTTCCTCCGGCCGGGATACGATCAGGCCCGTATCCGCCTCTCCCAGGATCAGCAGGGTATCTCCCGGCTGAATTCCGAACATTTCCCGGGCCTCCTTTGGAATGACGATCTGCCCCCGGTCACCGACCTTTGCGGTGCCAAAGACACGCTGTACATTCCCTTTTCCCAGAACATGCTTGCCTCCGGGCATAGCATCCCTTCTTTCTTAAGGCAACACCGCACAATTGCGTCTGCGGCCGGATGGCGGGTCTTTTCCCCCATCCGCGCAGTTTGGAAAACAGGAAATACACCAAGTATTCCTCTGTTTTCCAAACTTTCGGCTGAGGGAAAATCCCTCGCCACTGGCTCTTGCCGAATTGTGCGTTGTTGCCTAAACATTTTCACATTTTTCATATTTTTCATACCAGCGGGATTATACATAATTCCGCTCCGGTTGTCAATACCGGAGCGGAAAAAAGGGTTTCCAGGCTACAGGCCATATTCGCTTTTCAGGCGGGACAGGATCTGACCGGCAGCGTTCTGAACGAATGCATCCATTTCCGCTTCTGTCAGATAGGGATATTCCCGGTCAAGATGGTCATTTTCCTGCCGGTAGAATGCAGTGATATACACCCTTCGGTTATCAAAAGCATCGGGACTGAAAATATCCAGAAAGGTATTCTGGAACCCCACGGCGTTTTCGTATATGACGTAGGCACGAAAGCCGGGATGCTGTTTCAGATAAAGGAAGTCCAGGTCATACCAGTCCTCCTTTGCTTTCTGAATCAGTGCGTGTTTGTCTGCTGTCCATTCCTCCGGAAAGCGGTGTTGGAGCGCTCCTCCTACTTGAGAAGACCAGAGCTGATCCGTAAGCAGGTGAACCAGGTAGCCCAGGAAAAAAGAATATTCTTCTTTCGTATATTCTGCCCGCTTTTCCTCTGAAAAATGCCGGGTGATAAAAAGAGGAATGTGAATGGACTTTGGTACGGAATCATCCGTTTTAAAGTGGGAAAGAACCGGGCTGGGAGTATAGGCAGACCAGTCCTCGTTGGGGATACGCTGTCCGGGGCAATATTGCCGACAACAAATTCGGTGCTTTTAAGGTCCGGGATCTGGTCCAGAAGCTGGTCCGCGATCCGCAGGTGGACGATCCAGGAAGCCATTGGGCATACCTCCCGCTTTAGTCTCTGCGCCGATTGCCTCTGCCGCCGAAGAGAACGAGGAGCCGCAGAAGCTGGGCAAGGGCAGTGGCGGTGGCGGCGACATAGGTCAGGGCCGCGGCGGTCAGTGTCTTCCTGGCGCCCTTTTGTTCTTCTTCTGTCAGAAGATTTCCGGAGGAAATGGCGGCGAGAGCCCGTCGGCTGGCGTTAAACTCCACAGGCAGTGTCACAAGCTGAAAGACCAGGGACAGTCCAAAGCACGCGATACCGGCGTAGACCAGCATATAGGAGATATTTCCCAAGTAGGACAGAAGCAAGCCAATGAGGATCAGGGGCATTGCCAGCTTGGAGCCCAGATTGGTCACGGGGATCACGGCGGCGCGGAGCTTGATGGGAGCATAGCTCTGGGCATACTGTACGGCGTGTCCTGCCTCGTGGCAGGCAACGCCGATGGCGGCGGTGGAGGTGTTGTCATATACGTTGTCGGACAGGCGGATCACATTGGTCCTGGGATCGTAGTGGTCCGTAAGGTTGCCGGAGATCCGCTGAATCTTCACGCCCTGAACGCCGTTTGCCATGAGTACCCGCTGGGCAGCTTGGGCACCGGTGATCCGCCGGGAGGACAGCTGACCGGAATACTTTTTAAAGGTGCTGTTCACATTGGCGCTTGCCCACATGGAAAGAATGAGACAGGGCAGCACAAGGACCACATAGGTCCAGTCAAAACCGTAGTAATAGGGCATAGCTTAACTCCTTTTTGAAATGGAATGGGGAAAACCCGCTGGAGAATTATTCCACGGGCTCCATGGCTTCGTGCAGCGCTGAGGTGATTGCGCCCCGGAAGATGCTGTCTGCCTGGACATGAAGAGTGTTCAGGGCGCCGGTAGTGAGGGAAATGTTCACCTGTCCCGCCATAAAAAGATCCTGGTCAAAAATAAACTTGACCTCCTTGTCTTCCTTTCCGCCCTGCCGGAGAAGACCGGGCCCGGCATGGATCTTTGCCCGGCATCCGCCCCGGATTGCCAGCTCGGCATCCACACCGCAGCGGGTAACGGTACTGGGCACCACGTCTTCCTCCCCCAGAGGGCCGAGATAGCAGGGGGAAAACAGCTGGGAGAAGGGGACATCCTCCAGCTCCAGGGCAGAACGGGAGAAGAAATTCAGATACCGAAGACCAATCCGTTCAAAATAAGCGGGCTTATAAATCCGGATAAAGGCGGCAAGTGGCTTGTCCAGCTTCTGAGCAAAGTCTTCCCAGCAATCGTAGCGGCTGCAGCTCAGGGAAATAAACCGGCTGGTCAGGTTCACCCGCCAGACGCCATCCCGGGAGGCAAATTGGTAGTTTACCGTGACGGGGGCGTTTTCCAGGGTCAGATGACCGGGAGCACCGGTGATTTTCGGCGCAGGATTTTCCTCTTTCCGGAGAAACTGGGGATAGTCATCCCGGATTGCTTCCTGAAAATTCACCGGCGGATTGACACTGATTGCCAGGATCTCCGGGAAGCGAAGCTGGCAGATTACCTCACCCAGAGGATTCCGCCGGTAATGGCAGCGGGGTTCGTGGGAAAACATTGGCATCGCTCCTCAAAGTGTACTATTACTATTATAGCATAACAGCGGAAATTGGCAAGGGATTTCCGCACCTGGGGGATGGAAGAAATTGTTCACACTTTGTTCAAATATTGCTTGTGTGAAACTGGTATACTCATGTTGTATCAGGGGGCGCCCCGGGGAAAGAGGAATGGATATGAAAGATCCGCTTCGGAAACGTTACTTATATTTTATGTTGGCCGGCTTTGGCGCAATCAGTCTGAGTGTCATTCTGTTTTTTGTGATATTCCGGCTGCAGGGTATTGGGGATGCCCTGGGATCCATCAGCGCCATTCTGGCGCCGTTTCTCTACGGCAGCGTGATCGCTTACCTGCTGCGCCCGATCTGTAATTCCAGCCAGTGTTTCCTGGAGACCCATTTGCCCGGGAAAATGCGCAAAGCAGCCCCGGCTCTCGCGGTAGTCATCAGTTTGATTACCGGAATTCTGGTCGTTTATGCGCTTATTATTATGATCGCTCCCCAGCTTCTGGACAGTATTGTCACCCTTTGGAATATGATCCCCAGCCGGGTACAGGAATTCCTGAATTGGGCAAAGGTCACCTTTGGCGAGGACGAGCGACTGTATGAGATTTTCAGCAATGGCTACGAGACCCTGTATGAAACCCTGGACAACTGGGCGAAGAATACGCTGATGCCCCAGGTCACCAGCATTGTCAGCGGTGTGGGCATGAGTGTATGGAAGCTTCTGAAATTCCTCTATAATATCCTGATCGGCCTGATCGTCGCCACATACCTGCTCTATGGGCGCAAGCGCTTTGCCCGGCAGTGTGTACTGATCGTCCGCAGTGTGTTTTCAGAGAAGTGGGCAAACTTGCTGCTGGATGAAGTAGATTTTATTGACCGGATGTTTGGCGGTTTTATTGACGGAAAGCTGATGGACTCCGCAATTATGGGGGTACTGTGCTATATTGGCTGCTCCCTGCTGCGCATTCCCAATGCGCTTCTGGTTTCTGCCATTGTGGGCGTGACCAATGTGATTCCCTTCTTTGGCCCCTTCATCGGCGCGGTTCCTGCCACGCTGCTGATCCTTATTCAGGATCCTGTGAAGGCCCTGTGGTTTGTCATTTTTATTCTGATCCTGCAGCAAATTGACGGCAACGTAATCGGCCCCAGAATTCTGGGGAACCGGACGGGCCTGTCCGGCTTCTGGGTCATGTTTGCCATTATTCTCTTTGGCGGCATGTGGGGCATTGTGGGTATGGTGATCTGCGTCCCGGTGTTCGCGGTTTTCTATGACCTTGTCAAGCGGCTGGTTCGCCGGGGACTGAGAAGGCGGGGACATCCGGAGCTGTGGGAGCAGTATAAGGCCGACTACCCGGACGATGAAAAAGAAGCCCGGCAGCATAACCAGACAGTAAAAAGTGATGAGGAAGCGCCGTAAGGCGGCCCTTGTCCGTTATCCCAAATAAGGAGTATTATTCCCATGTACTACGCGAGTATTAAAAACTGCGACATTGCCAACGGACCCGGTGTACGTGTGAGCTTGTTCGTTTCCGGCTGTACCCATCACTGCCCCGGATGCTTCAACGAAGTTGCCTGGGACTTTCATTACGGGGAGCCTTTTACCCAGCAGACCATTGACACGATTCTTACAATGCTTGCGCCTGCCTATATCAGGGGCCTGACCCTGCTGGGAGGCGAGCCCTTTGAGCCGGAGAACCAGGAACCGGTGGTGGAGCTTCTGCGGCAGATGAAAGCCAAATACCCGGAAAAGACCATCTGGGCTTTTTCCGGCTATACCTATGAGCAGATCACATCCGGCGAGCTGGGAGATTGGGCGGTGACAAAGGAATATCTGAGCTATCTGGATGTGCTGGTGGATGGTCCCTTTATTGAGGCCAAGAAAAATCTTTCCCTCCGGTTCCGGGGCTCGGAGAACCAGCGCCAGATCGACATACCGGCTACTCTTGCCGCGGGGCATATTGTTCCCTGGCAGGACTGGCAGGGGAGTGGAAAGGGGATGCGGAAATGATCCCTGTAAAACGGCTCCGGGAAGGAGCGAAACTTCCCACTTTCGGCTCCCAGCAGGCGGCAGGGGCAGACCTGTATGCCTGTTTGGAGGAAACCGTGACGATTCAGCCGGGGCAGACGGCCTTTATTCCCACGGGACTTGCTATGGCGCTGCCGGAGGGGTATGTGGGGCTTATCTGTGCCCGCAGTGGCATGGCCTGTAAAATGGGCCTTGCGCCTGCCAATAAGGTGGGAGTCATTGACAGCGATTACCGGGGGGAATTTATCGTAGCCCTCCATAATCACGGCGGCGAACCCAGAACGGTCACCCATGGGGACCGGATTGCCCAGCTTATGGTGGTTCCGGTGCTCCATCCGGTTTACGAAGAAACGGAGGAACTTTCCGAAACCATCCGGGGAGCCGGAGGCTTCGGCTCCACAGGAACGCGATAAGAAAGGAGATCCTTATGTACCGAATTATGGAACTGAACCCCCAGCTTCGGGAATTTGCCGGGGACATCGACCTGCGTATGTTCCTCTACCGCGCCACGAAGAGCCGCATTCTGACAGAGGGGCAGACGCTGGATGGTTTTGCCAATGCCCACAACTATTACGGTTTCCACAGAACGGAAACCGGCTGGGCATACCGGGAATGGGCGCCCAGCGCCTACCAGCTTTACCTGGAGGGAGATTTCAACGGCTGGAACAAGACAAGCCATCCCCTCCGCTCCCTGGGCAACGGCGACTGGGAGCTTCTTCTGGAGGGGGAGAATGCCCTTTGGGAGGGCTGCCGGGTCAAGACGGTGGTGGATGCCAATATGCAGCGTACGGAGCACATCCCCCTGTATGCACGCAGGGTGGTGCAGGATCCCAAGACCATTACCTGGTGCGCAGAGGTCACCGATGATAAAAAGCAGTACCCCTGGACGGATGAAGCATTCCGTGGAGAGGATTCTCTGTACATTTACGAAGCCCATGTGGGTATGGCCCAGGAGGAGGGCAGAGTCGGTACCTACCGGGAATTCGCGGATAAGGTTTTACCCAGGATCAAGGACGATGGCTACAATACCGTTCAGCTCATGGCCATCATGGAGCACCCCTATTACGGCAGCTTCGGGTATCAGGTGTCTAATTTCTTTGCCGCATCCAGCTGGTTCGGTAAGCCCGAGGACCTGAAATACCTGGTCAATACTGCCCATTCCATGGGGATCCGGGTACTGCTGGACGTGGTACACTCCCACGCAGTGAAGAATACTGCCGAGGGGATCAACATGTTCGACGGCACGACCTGGCAGTTCTTCCACGACGGGCCCAAGGGGGATCATCCTGCCTGGGGTACCAAGTGCTTTGACTACGGCAAGACCGGCGTGCTCCACTTCCTGCTGAGCAATCTGAAGTTCTGGATGACGGAGTACCATTTTGACGGCTTCCGGTTTGACGGCGTCACCTCCATGCTGTACCACGACCACGGTCTCGGTACAAATTTTGACAACAATCACAAATATTTCTCCTATAATACCCATGTGGAAGCCATCACCTATCTGCAGCTTGCCAATGAGCTGATCCGGCAGGTGAACCCCAACGCTATTACTGTGGCGGAGGATATGTCCGGCATGCCCGGTATGTGTCTGCCCATTGAGGATGGCGGTATCGGCTTTGACTACCGGCTGGGCATGGGCCTGCCGGATATGTGGGTCCGCACAGTAAAGGAAAAGCGGGACGAGGACTGGGATATTTTCAAGATGTGGTGCGATATGTGCCTGCGCCGTCCCGGTGAAAAGACCGTTGCCTATGTGGAAAGCCACGACCAGGCGCTGGTGGGAGACAAGACAATGATCTTCCGTCTGGCGGATGCCGCTATGTACACGGATATGGATAAGGCAACCCACAATCCCGTCATTGACCGTGCCATTGCCCTGCACAAGATGATCCGCCTGTTTACCCTGGCGGGCGGCGGTGAAGCCTACCTCAACTTTATGGGCAATGAATTCGGTCATCCCGAATGGATCGACTTCCCCCGGGAGGGCAACGGCTGGAGCTTCCATTACTGCCGCCGCCAGTGGAGCCTGGTGGAAAACGGATTCCTGAAATATCAGTGGCTGGGCCGGTTTGACAAGGACATGATCCACCTGACCAAGGATTCCGGCATGTTCCTGCAGCAAATGGGTGACCTGCGGCTGAACGATCCGGGAAGAAAGGTGCTGGCCTTCTACCGCCACGGACTGCTGTTTGCCTTTAACTTCAGCCCGGACAAGTCCTATACGGATGTGAAGATCTCCCTGCCTGCCTATGCCGATTATACGGTCGCCCTCAGCACGGACGACGAGGTGTACGGCGGTCAGGGGCTGATCGGACACATTGACTATCCTGCCCATGCCGATGAAAAGGGGAATTCCACCGTAACGGTGTATCTGCCTGCCCGGACCGCTGTTGTTCTGCGGGAGGGTGAGAGGAAAGCTCTGCCGCCTAAACCCAAAGCGCCTAAAAAGAAAACCGCAAAAACCGAAAAGGCTCCGAAAAAATAAAAATGAATTGCCGCCTGTTCCATCCTTCGGAACAGGCGGCAAAACTGTTGAAAAATGAAATCTCATTTTGCGTTTCTTTGTTCAAAGGGCTGAAAATGACGGAAAGAGAAGCGAAAAATGCAATTTTAATAAAATCGATATTGCATTTTTTAAGCTTAGAGCATATAATATCCCCGGAAATAACACAGAACAGCCGAAAGGACGATGGAAATGACCCCCTATTCTTGCATGAACAGGAATGAACTGGAGCAGGCCTATCAGACTGCGCTGAATGATTTTGACCGGGTAAAGGCCCTTGGCCTGAAGCTGGATATGTCTCGGGGCAAGCCGAGCAAGGCACAGCTGGACATGGTGAGCGGCATTCTGACCCAGGTACAGACAGCCGACGATTGTATCGACGAGGGCATCGATACCCGCAACTACGGTGAACTGGCGGGACTGCCCTGTGCCCGGCGGTATTGGGCGGAAATTCTGGACTGCCGCCCTGAGGAAATTTTTGTTGGTGCCGCAGCCAGCCTGAACCTTATGTATGATGTGATCTCCCGGGCCTTTACCCATGGACTGCTTCACAGTGAGCGTCCCTGGTGCAGGGAGGAGAAGGTGAAATTCCTGTGCCCCTGCCCGGGCTATGACCGACATTTTCTGATCACCCAATCCTTTGGTGCCGAGCTGGTGAACGTCCCTATGACGCCGGATGGCCCTGACATGGATGTGGTGGAGGAACTGGTAAAGGATCCTGCCGTGAAGGGCATTTGGACGGTGCCCAAGTATTCAAACCCCGATGGCATCATTTACAGTGACGAGACCATCCGCCGGTTTGCCAATTTGAAGCCCGCCGCCCCGGATTTCATCCTTATGTGGGATAACGCCTACTGCATCCACGAGTTCCGGGGAGAGTATGTACCGTTTCCAGACATAATCCGCCTGTGCGCGGAAGCGGGGAATCCGGATATGGTGGTTGAGTTCGCCTCTACCTCCAAGGTTACTTTTGCCGGCGGCGGCATCTGCTGCATGGCTGCCTCCGAGGATAATATCAAGTATTTCTCCCGCCTGTTCGGTGTGCAGCAGATCTGCCATGACAAGGTCAATCAGCTCCGGCATGTACGTTTTCTCAAAAATAAGGCGCACACTCTGGAAATCATGAAGGGCCACGCGGCGATTCTGGAGCCAAAATTCCGCACGGTGGCAGATTACCTGAACCGGGAGATCGCGCCCCTGGGGTTTGCCCAGTGGAACGACCCCAAGGGCGGCTACTTTGTAAGCCTGAATACCATGCCCGGTACAGCGAAGCGGGCCCTGGCGCTGTGTAAGGAAGCCGGTGTCACCATGACTTCGGCGGGAGCGGCGTTCCCCTATGGGATGGATCCCCAGGACCGGAACATCCGGATTGCCCCCAGCCTGCCGCCTGTGGAGGAACTGGAAAAGGCAATGGAGATCTTCTGCACCTGCCTGAAGCTGGCGGCGCTGGAGAAGCTGAGAGCTGGGGCGTAACGCTTTTTCGACAACCTGCGCCGGGCTTAACGGGAAAGGAAACCGGCAATGCCAATCAAGTGTTGCAAGATCGTATGAAACGTCTTTTCAATGCTTGATTGGCATTGTTAATTTTCCCAACCTTGTGCTTTTCTGGTATCATCCCTCAGGAAAACCGCCCCAAAAGTGCTTTTGCGGTTCAGGCAAAATACTTGCAATTCAAGTAAAAAGGTATATAATTACTTTATGCCGGATTGCTGTTTTTCCTTGCCACGCGCTAATCTGACGGCAGTCTTTCGCCCCGCAAAATGGAGAAATCATGAAAATACTTAAAAAATACACCGGACCCCTTGTGATGTTTCTTGTGTTTGAGGCCATTGCCGTTGCCCTTTGGCTGACAATGGACAACCTGTTTTATTTGTTCAATTTCAGCTATATAGGCATATCCATTGCCATTGGCCTTGCTTTGTTTGAAAACAAATACCGCCATGCAAGACGCGTAACGCAGCTGCTGGTCGGGCTGTATATGCTGGTCTATCTGGGCCTCATCTGCAATGAAAACATGCAAATCGAGGGCTTCTGGTATTACCTGTTCTCCGGCGTATTCGAGGCAGCAACCATTCACTACGCCGTGGCAAAGATTTTCGGCCCTGTGTTCTTTGGACGGGGTTGGTGCGGCTATGCCTGCTGGACAGCAATGGTTCTGGACCTGCTGCCCTACAAAAGGCCGCCAAAAGAACGGAAGAAGCTGGGTTTCCTGCGGTATATCACCTTTGGACTGTCCCTCGCGTTCGTAGCGGCACTGTTCCTCCTGAATGTCCATAACAAGGACAGAATTATGTTCTGGAGTTTCCTTGCCGGAAATGCCCTGTACTACTTTTCAGGAATTACGCTGGCCTTTGCCCTCAGGGATAACCGGGCGTTCTGTAAATACCTTTGCCCCATAACGGTGTTTTTGAAACCCGCAAGCTACTACTCTTTGCTCCGTGTCAAGGTGGACAAAAGCAAATGTGTCTCCTGCGGAACGTGCAGCCGCGTTTGTCCCATGAATGTGGATATTATGGACCCCAGCCGGAAACGAGTAAACGGAACGGAATGTATCCTCTGTATGGAATGCGCCGCAGCCTGCAAAAAAGACGCGATCCGATTCTGATCCGATGCCCGCAATAAAAACAGACCACATTATCCGTCTCAAAACCGGTAATGTGGTCTGTTTACTGTATCGTAAAGAAAAAGCTTGTGTGCCCGCCACGCTTGGATGATTAAATATTAGTATCAGACTGGTTGTCGCGGATAAATGGATATTCTATTTGTTCACTCAGCAGCAAGCCATAGGCTTTTTCCTTACGGAAAGTATTTCCCATCATCTCTTCTTCCCGGTAGCTGCGGATCGCGTCCATATCAAACACGGCATAGTATAACCCTTCGGTGACATCGTCGGCCATCAGCAGAACATTATCTACACACCTGCCGTTTTCGTCCCAGCAGATGGGACTGAACGCGCAGGAATTTCCGGCATTTTCTCCATTTGGGTTGGCCATGGCAATCCCTACCATATTTTCGTAGGCTCTCGTTGACAGAGCACAAAGACGCGGCTTCATTGCGCCGCAGTCGTTTGGAACGAGAATCATCTCCGCGCCCTTCAGCATCAGTACCCGTGCGCTTTCGGGATATTCCCGGTCATAACAGATCATGATACCCAGCTTGATACCGTGAAAGTCGCACACCTGAAACGCGTCGCCGCTTTCCAGACACGCTTCATCCGCAAAATCGCAGGTATGCACTTTAGGGCAACACCGCACAATGGGAGCTGCGGGCTTCGGCAGATCTTTTGCCCCAACCGTGCAGTATGAAAAATGGGAAATACATCCAGTATTCCCGCATTTTTCATACTTTCGCTTGCGCCAAAACCTCTCGCCGAATCTCCTTGCCCCATTATGCGGTGCAGCCTTAGAATATTTCATAAGCACGGTACCGTTTTCACCACATACGCGGAATTCCGGGGCTTGTTCCATCCTTTTGTGATAGCGGTCACAACGACACCAAGGTGGAGTTCTTTGCAGCTTCAGAAATTTTCTGGAGATAGAGATTCCTGTCTGAGAGCGCTTCTTTGTTATCCATGGGTAATGAATATCCTGTCAAAAACGCTTCGGGGAGCAGGAGAATGTCCGCTCCATTTTTTGCGGCTTCTTTCATCGTTTCTATGACGGTTTCCGTGTTCCGGGAAAATTGTCTATCCAATGATTTTTTCTGTAAAATCGCTACTTTCATTTGCACACGGTCCCTTCTTCAGATCAATTCCGCTTTTCTTACGCTTTCTGTGAAAACACAGGAAAATGGGGAGAATTCTGACACTTTTGCAAAGAAACGCCCAAAAAGCATTGAAAATCCTTCGGGCGTTTCTCGGGGTATTCAGATAACGGCTTTCCGGCTTTTACAAAAATCTTTCGTCCAGTCTGTCCCGGAGCTTGTCCCCAAAAGACCGGAGGGAATCGTGGAGTCTGGCAAAATCCTCCATCAGTTCACCGCCCTGGCGGAGAACATGCTCCATGGGACGGTGCTTTACAGGGTACAGGCCGCTGCGGTAACGATCGATCACCACCTCGTATCGGGCAGCAGCGTTTTTAACCGCGTCCTCCCAGGACAGGTATAGATCCGCCTGGGCATTGCGCCCCACCTGGCGGATCTCCTCCGGGCGCAGCCGGGCAAGGAGGGAGGATAGGCTTTCGGCGTTTTCCGCAATGAGGAAGCCGTTGCGTCCGTCGGTGACATCTTCGGCGGCGCAGCTTCCCCTGACGAGCACTGCCGGCAGGCCGCAGGCTGCCGCCTCCCGAACCACAAGGCCGTTGGTATCAAAGGTGGAGGGGAATAGGAACAGATCCGCCCGGCAGTACCAAGCGCGCAGGGCCTCCCGGTCCCGGATGGCACCGGTATAGATGCACTGTCCGCCGATTCCCAGCTCGCTTGCATAGGCCCGGACCTCTTCCATATCGCTGCCCTCGCCGACAAATACCATCCGGAAGTTGTTTCCGGCGGCTTTGTGCTGGGCAAGGCCCTCCAGGATAATCCGCAGTCCTTTGTACCAGCGGATCCTGCCGACAAACAGGTAGACAGGAATATCTTTCGGCAGATCGAAGCCCTGGCAGGCGGAGGCGATTGCTTCATGGGTAACCCTGCCCCGGGGCAGATCTACACCGTTGGGCATGACAATATAGTCACCCTCATAGCCCAGACTTTTCAGATTTTCCCCGGCGCCCCGGCTGACGGCCCAGACCTCGTCGCAGGCACTGATATTGTCTGCCAACGCCCGCTTACTTCCGGCCTGAAGGGCGCGGGAATGGACGACGCTGGCAATATCAATATCAAACTTTGTGTGATAGGTCATGACGAGGGGGGCATCCACAATGCTCCGCAGTTCCCGGGCGAGGATGGTGGAGGCGATGGGACAATGGCTGTGGAGTATGGCAATCTTTCGCCCTTCCAGCTGCCGGGCAATATCCGGAGAAAAGGGAATCCCCGCCATGTAACCGCCGGTTTTATCCCGGAAGTCGATGCTGGGATAGCGGATTACGGGGTAGGGGAGAAGGTTGTCCTCTGCCTGGGGGTGGTCCGGTGTAATGACAATGGGGGAAAACCCGGCCGCGGGCAGGGCATCGGCATAATTCATGACGGCATTTACTACCCCATCGATCAGGGGCGGAAAAGAGTCATTGAGCAGGCACACAGTGGATAAATGGTCCATAAGCATCACCCGATCCTTTGAGATATGATAAAAATAGCACGGCGGAGGAAGAAAGTCAATGCCCGGCCCGGAAGGCATAAAAAAACAACCTTTGCCAATCAGACAAAGGTTGTTTTCTGGTGGGCGAGGCGGGACTTGAACCCGCACGTCCGCAGTGAACACTAGAACCTGAATCTAGCGAGTCTACCAATTCCACCACTCGCCCATATTGCTTCGGTTTCCCTCAACGCTTACGAATTATACCACGGCATTTCTCATTTGTCAACACTAAATTTCCAATTCTTCCTTTTCCCCGGGATCTTAGGATGCCCGTGTATGGAAGGGGGATTGGACAAGGGCTTCTTTCAAGGAATGCTCACCGATTGAGCCGCCAAACAGCGCAATTCAATATACCTGCAAAGGTGACCCAGAACAGGTAGGGAATCTGAAGCAGGGCAGCAAGCCTGTCAACCTGTAGAAAAGCAAGGACCATCAGAAGAACCAGTAACCACAGCACTGCCAGCCAATAGAAAGACAGTCCGTAAGCTCCGGCGTTAAAGAACAGCAGACTCCAGAAGAACTGAAAAATCAGCTGGGCAAAAAAGAGGTTGATTCCTGTTTGCCGTTCACCCCTTGGCGCTGCCAACCAGACCCGGGCCGCGCCGATCCCCATGAGGGCGTAGAGCAGAGACCAGACGATAGGAAACAGGGCGGCGGGGGGAGCGAAATACGGCTGCACCGCTGTTTCCACAAACCGTGCCATCCCCTCCCGGGTGCGTATTGCCGCGAGAATTCCTACTGCCTCAGAAAGCAGGATCCAGAACAGATAGGTTCGCCATTTCTGTTTCATAAACATCCCCCCGCCGAAAGCGTATGCTTCCGGCGGAGGGAACATGTCTATTCATAACTCAGGATCTCTTTTGTAATATAGACAGGGCGGTTTTTTGTCTGTTCAAAGGTCCTGCCTACGTATTCTCCGATGATACCGATACAGAAAAGCTGGACGCTTCCAAGGAGCAGGATGAGTACAATGATGGTAGCGTAGCCGGGTACGTCAATTCCCTTTAGAAACTTTTCAAGAACCACCGCAATGAGATAAATGACAGCGGCAATTCCGGTCACTCCGCCCAGGCAGGTCGCCAGCCGCAGGGGAGCGGTGGAATAGCCGATGATACCCTCTACGGCGTAGTTAAAGAGCTTCCAAAAATTCCACTTGGTTGTACCGTTGGCTCTGGGCTGAGCGGTGTAGGGGATGAAGCAGGTGCTGTAGCCCACCCAGGCAAAGATCCCCTTGGAGAAGCGATGATATTCTGCCAGGTCAAGAATGCTGTCACGGACACTGCGGCGAAAGGTGCGGAAATCGCTGGCATCCGGCTGGAGGGAAACCTTCGATAGCGCATTAATAATCTTATAAAAGCACCGCTTGAAGAAAGAAAGGACTTTTCCTTCTCCCCGCCGGTCCTGGTAAGCGGCAACCACATCATATTCTTTCTTTTCGTCCAGGATCGCCGCCATTTCCCGGACCAGCTCCGGACGCTGCTGCAGGTCGGCATCGATGAGGCTGATGTAGTCGCCGGAGGCGTAATGGAGTCCGGCATAGAGTCCAGCCTCTTTTCCGAAGTTCCGGGAAAAAGAGACCACCTTTACAGGACAGGCCTGGGCGGCAAAGATTTTTTTCAGATTGTGCAGAGTTGCGTCCGTGCTGCCGTCGTCCACAAAGACAATCTCATAGTCATAGCCGCAGCCATCGAAAGCCTGGATCACAGCTTCCTGAAAGGGAATGACATTTTCCGCTTCGTTATAGCAGGGGACCACAAGGGAAAGCTTCATATTGTTCACCCGATTTCCTAAAGACTGTTCCTATTATAGGTCAGAACTGCCTATCCGTCAAGCATACTTTCTGTGCCGGCTTGGAAGCAAACACAGGTTTTCTTCCGTTTTTTGAAATACCTCTTGACAAATTGCCCCCTTTTGGGTATCATAAATCGGTAAAACACATGGATGGGGAGGTTCCGCACCAGGAAACCTTACAGAGAGTGCGTATTTGGTGGGAGCGCATGGGTTTTTGTGCGGATGGTCGCCCCGGAGTGGATCGCCTGAAATAGCAGTAAGGCGGTACGGCTGCGCCCGTTACAGCGTTTTAAGAGCCGGGGAGACCCGGAATTCAGGTGGTACCGCGGAAAATCTTTTCGCCCTGAGCATTTTGCTCAGGGCGTTTCTTTTTGGAGGGATAGAAAATGCAGCGAGAATTATCGAAGGTGTATGACCCCAAAGCGGTGGAAAGCCGGATCTACGAAATGTGGGAAGAAGGCGGCTATTTCCACGCGGAGCGGGAGGATGGAAAGAAGCCCTTTACCATCGTAATGCCGCCACCCAACGTTACAGGACAGCTTCATATGGGCCATGCCATGGACGCCACTTTGCAGGACACCCTGATCCGTTTTAAACGGATGCAGGGCTATAATGCCCTGTGGATCCCCGGTGTGGACCATGCGGGCATCGCCACCCAGATCAAGGTGGAGGAGGAGCTTCGCAAGGAGGGCAAAACCCGCTATGACCTGGGCCGGGAAAAGTTCCTGGAAAAGGTCTGGGACTGGAAGCACCGGTACGGCAACCGGATTGTGGAGCAGCAGAAGAAGCTGGGCGCCTCCTGCGACTGGGACCGGGCCAGATTTACCATGGACGATGGCTGCTCCAAGGCTGTGCGGGAGGTGTTCGTCTCCCTGTACGAGAAGGGGCTGATTTACAAGGGTAACCGGATTATCAACTGGTGCCCCCACTGCGTCACCGCTCTGTCCGACGCGGAAGTGGAATATGTGGATAAGCCCGGTCATCTGTGGCATATCCGGTATCCCCTTACCGACGGCAGCGGGGAAGTGGTCGTGGCCACCACCCGCCCGGAGACCATGCTGGGCGACAGCGGCGTGTGCGTGAACCCCGCCGACGAGCGCTACAAGGACATTGTGGGCAAGACTGTGGCCCTGCCCCTGGTGAATAAGCAGATCCCCATTGTGGCGGATGACTATGCCGAAATGGAGTTCGGTACCGGCTGCGTGAAAATGACCCCTGCCCATGACCCCAACGACTTTGAGGTGGGCAAGCGCCACAACCTGGAGGTTATCCGGGTGCTGGACGACAACGGCCGGGTGAATGCTCTGGGCGGCAAGTACCAGGGCCTGGACCGTTATGAAGCCCGGAAGCAGATTGTCGCCGATTTGGAAGCGGGCGGCTACCTGGTGAGAGTGGAAGACTATTCTCACAGTGTGGGCACCTGCTACCGCTGCCACAACGATGTGGAGCCCATCATCTCCGACCAGTGGTTCGTGAAGATGAAGCCCCTGGCGGAAGAGGCCATCCGGGTGGTAAAGGACGGTCAGACGAAGTTTGTCCCCGAGCGGTTCAGCAAGACCTACCTCAACTGGATGGAAAATGTCCGTGACTGGTGCATTTCCCGGCAGCTCTGGTGGGGCCATCAGATCCCCGCCTGGACCTGCGCCGACTGCGGCCACATCACCGTGTCCCGGGAGGATGCCTGCAAGTGTGAAAAGTGCGGAAGCACCCGTATTCAGCGGGACCCCGATGTGCTGGACACCTGGTTTTCCTCCGCCCTGTGGCCCTTTGAGACCCTGGGCTGGCCGGAAAAAACCGAGGATCTGGATTATTTCTATCCCACGGATGTGCTGGTGACGGGCTATGACATCATCTTCTTCTGGGTGGCCCGGATGATCTTCTCCGGCTGTGAACACACCGGGAAGACTCCTTTCCACACCGTACTGATCCACGGTCTGGTCCGGGATGACAAGGGCAGGAAGATGAGCAAGTCCCTTGGAAACGGCATTGACCCCCTGGATATGATCGATCGGTATGGCTGCGATGCCCTGCGAATGAACATGATCACCGGAAATTCCCCCGGAAATGATATGCGATTCTACGTGGAGCGCTGCGAGGCAATGCGCAACTTTGCCAACAAGCTGTGGAATGCCTCCCGGTATGTGATGATGAACCTGCCGGAGGACGGTGAAAACCGGCTGCCGGATAGGGACAAGCTGGAAATTGCCGACAAGTGGGTCCTCTCCAAGCTGAACACGCTCATTGCCGAAGCCACAGAAAATCTGGAAAAGTATGAGCTGGGTATTGCCGTTCAGAAGATCTACGATTTCATCTGGGATACCTACTGCGACTGGTATATCGAGCTGACGAAGGCAAGACTTTACAGCGAGGATCCGGAGCGTAAGAAAACCGCCCTCCAGGTGCTGGTGTATGTGCTGGATCAGGTGCTGCGGCTGCTGCATCCCTTTATGCCTTTCATCACCGAAGAAATCTGGCAGAGCCTGCCCCACGACGGTCCCGCGCTGATCCGCGCCAGCTGGCCTGTGTACCGGCAGGAGCTGGCTTTCCGGGAAGAGGAAGCGCACATGGAATCCGTGATGAATGCCATCCGGGCCATTCGGAACCGCCGGGCGGAGATGAACGTGCCCCCGTCCAAGAAAGCAAGCCTCTATGTGTTGACCGCCAAGCCGGAAGTGTTCCGGGAGGGTGCGGACTTTGTGGAGCGCCTTGCCTACGCGGACAGTGTGACCGTGCTGGAGAATGCGCCGGAGAATCTGGATGGTATGCTCTCCTGTGCCACCTCCGATGCCAAGCTCTATATCCCCATGGGCCAGCTGGTGGACGCTGCCAAGGAGTTGGAGCGGATCGATAAGGAACTGGAAAAGGCAAGAAAGAACCTTGCTTCCCTGGAAGGAAAGCTCAGCAACGAGAAGTTTGTTTCCCGTGCCCCGGAGGCGGTTGTGAATGCCGAGCGGGAAAAAGCCCGTAAAGCCCAGGACCTGATTGCCGGTCTGGAACAAAGCCGGGCAGAATTCCAAAAGCTGCTGTAATGACAAGAAAGTAAATTAGAAACGCGGAGCGTAAACCTGCTGGTTTGCGCTCCGCGCTATTTTTTTCGCTTTCCCGATTCCGACTGCTATTTCACATCCCGGCGACTATACTGATAAGAAACCGGAAAAAGAAAACTTCCGGGGAAGATACGAAGGAGGAATTACCATGCATTTTACCAGCTTCCTGGAGGATGGGCGGCTGACCATCGCCCTGACGGGAGAGATCGACCACCATTGTGCCAAAGCCTATATTCAAGTCATCGCATCCAAGATCGAGGCGTATATGCCGGACGTTTGCATTCTGGATTTCCGGGATGTGACCTTTGTGGATTCTTCCGGCATTGCGGTGGTCATTAACGCTTTGCGGAACATGGCCCAGATCGAGGGAAAACTCTTACTCACAGGTATTTCACCCCAGCCCATGAAGGTGTTCCGGGCATCGGGAATTGATAAGCTGGTTGAAATGAAGGAGGCCGTGTTATGAAATTCCAAAACTATATGATCCTGGAGTTCCCCAGCCGATCCGCCAACGAAGCCTTTGCCCGCAGCGCGGTTGCCTGCTTTGCAGCCCAGATGGACCCGACTCTGGAAGAACTGGGGGACATCCGAACCGCCGTTTCCGAAGCGGTGACCAACTGCATCGTCCATGCCTACCCCGAAGGACTGGGGATCATTACCCTGCGGTGCCGGATCCTGAAAGACAATACCCTGGATATTGTCATAAAGGACAAGGGGGTGGGGATTCCGGATGTGGAGCAGGCAAGACGGCCCGCCTATACCACCGGGGGGAGTGAGCGCAGTGGCATGGGCTTTACCATCATGGAAAGCTTCATGACGGACCTGGAAATATCCTCCGCCCCGGGAAAGGGTACCTCAGTACATATGCGCCGGAAGCTCCAGCGAAAGCAATGAGCAGGCAGGAAGAACTGATTGCCAGAGCCAAGGCAGGAGACCGGGAAGCGTCGGAAGCCCTGGTTCAGGAGAATGCAGGCCTCATCTGGTCCGTTGCCCGACGGTTTGTGGGCAGGGGAACGGAGACGGAGGACCTGTACCAGCTGGGGTGCCTGGGGTTTCTCAAAGCGGTGGAGGGATTTGATCTGGAATTCGGCACCCAGTTTTCCACCTATGCCGTTCCGAAGATTGCCGGAGAGATCCGCCGCTTCCTCCGGGATGACGGCGCCATTAAGGTCTCCCGGGGGATCAAAGAGCAAGCCGCGGCCATCAAGGCTGCCCGGGCAAAACTGACCTTGGAACTGGGCAGGGAACCGACGATTCAGGAAATTTCCAGCTGCACAGGGTACACGCCGGAGGAAATTGCCATGGCGGAGACAGCCACCGCCGCCACGGAATCCATCCAGCGGGAGACCGGGGAGGAGGGCTTTACCCTGGAAAACGTTCTGACCGATACGGAGTCGGAGGAACGGATGGTGGAGAAAATCGCCCTCCGTCAGGCGGTGGAGGCCCTTCCGGAGCGGGAGCGGCAGGTGATTCAGCTGCGTTATTACCACGGCCTGACCCAGCAGCGGGCGGCAAAGGTCCTTTCCGTCAGTCAGGTCCAGGTTTCCCGGATCGAAAAAAAGGCTCTGGAAATGCTGCGGGAAATCATGGGCGGATAGCACGCCGCAGGGTGTATGCTGAAAAAACTTCTTTACCTTTCCGGCGTTTTGGAGTAAAATAGACGCATCCTAAAAAAGATACAGGTGCGTCATGACTGAAATGTTTCAATCCCGTTTTCTTGCCGCCCGGCGGCAGTATATTGCTTCCCAGTTTGCGCAGCTCAACGATATGCAGTGCCAGGCGGTTCTGACTACCCAGGGGCCGCTGCTGCTGCTGGCGGGAGCCGGAAGCGGAAAAACCACGGTTTTAATTAACCGGATTGCGAATCTCCTGCGTTTTGGCTGTGCCAGCGACAGTGATTTTCTTCCCGACACCGTGACGGAAGAGGATGTTTCGTTTCTGGAAACCCTCTGCCAGCCGCTTTCGGAAGAAGACAGGCTCCGTGCGGACCGGCTGTGTGCCCTGGATCCGGCGGCTCCCTGGAGCGTGATTGCCATTACCTTTACCAACAAGGCGGCAAATGAAATGAAGGAGCGGCTCTCCGCCCTCCTTGGGCCCCAGGCGGAGGACATTTGGGCCATGACCTTCCACTCCGCTTGCTGCCGGATTCTCCGCCGGGAAATTGACCGGATGGGGTATACCCGCAGCTTTACGATCTACGACACCTCGGATTCCGAGCGGATCATGAAAGAAATCATCTCAGATTTGGGACTGGATGATAAGACATTCCCCGCCCGGTATGTCCTGGGTGCCATCAGCCGACAGAAGGACCGGATGATTGCTCCGGAGCAGATGCTGGGCCGGGCGGAGGAAAAAAATGACCTGAAAGCCATCCAAATTGCCAAAGCCTATGAAAAATACCAGCAGCGTCTGAAAGACAATAACGCCCTGGATTTTGACGACATCATCTATGTGACGGTTCAGCTCCTGCAGCAATACCCGGAGGTTCGAAGCTATTACCAGCACAAATTCAAGTACATTTTGGTGGACGAGTACCAGGATACCAACCATATGCAGTATCTGCTTGCCTCCCTGCTTGCAGGAGAGCATCACAACCTGTGTGTGGTGGGCGATGACGATCAGAGCATTTACCGTTTCCGGGGTGCCACCATCGACAATATTCTGAACTTTGAAGAGCAGTATCCCGGCTGCCGCACCATCCGGCTGGAGCAGAACTACCGCTCCACCCAGTCCATTCTGAGAGCGGCAAACGCGGTGATCTCCCACAATGTGGGGCGGAAAGGGAAGAAGCTGTGGACGGAAAACGCTGCCGGTGATCCCATTACCGTGTATGAGGCGGCGGATGAGGGGGCGGAGGGCAATTTTGTGGCGGGACAGATCCTCTCCCGCTCCCGGGGAAAGAACCTGAAGGATTACGCAATCCTCTATCGGACCAATGCACAGTCCAACGCTTTGGAATATGCCATGAAGCGCAACGGGATTCCGTACCGGGTCATCGGCGGCACCCGCTTCTTTGACCGGGCGGAGATCAAGGATATGCTGTCCTACCTGTGCGTGATCAATAACCCTGCCGACAATCTGCGTCTGAAGCGCATCATCAACAATCCTCCCCGGGGCCTTGGGGCCAAGACCATCGAAGTTGCGGAGCGTCTGGCGGAGGCGGAGGAAAAGCCCCTGTACGCTGTGATCGAGGATCCCGGCTCCTACGCGGCACTGGAAAAGCCGGCGCCCAAGCTGCGGCAGTTTACCGGACTGATAGCCGGTATGCAGGCCCTCCTGGAAAACGGAATCCCCCTGCCGGATTTTTACGACGAGCTTGTTGCCCGTTCCGGCTACGCGGATATGCTCATTGCCAAGCCGACGGAAGAAAATAAGACCCGGCTGGAAAATATCCGAGAGCTGAAATCCAGCATCCAGACCTATATGGAAAACGCGGAGACCCCCACGCTGGCAGGCTTCCTGGAGGAAGTGGCCCTGTATACGGATATTGAAGAGTACCACGAGGGGGACGACGCTGTGGTCATGATGACCATGCATTCGGCCAAGGGTTTGGAATTCCCCAATGTGTTCCTGGTGGGTATGGAGGACGGCCTGTTCCCTGGGACCCGGGCCATCGGGGACCCGGAAGAAATGGAAGAAGAGCGGCGGCTTTGCTATGTGGCCATCACCCGGGCAAAAAAGGAGCTGACCGTCAGCTACGCAAGGCAGCGGATGATCTACGGCAGAACATCAGCCAGCCTGCCCTCCCGTTTTCTGAAGGAGCTTCCGGAGGAACTGATCACCCACCGGGGCGGATTCCAGAGCCGCACCGAGCGCCGCCCGGAGGGATACGCCCAAACGCACAGCCGCCCGGTACAGCACCACACATCCAATCTCAGCAGCTTTTCCCCTGCGAAAGCCGGAACAGTGCCGGATCTGAACCCCGGTGATATGGTTAGTCACGCCGCGTTTGGGCGGGGGATGGTGCTGACCGTTTTGAAAATGGGCGGGGATGCCCTTCTGGAAATTGCCTTTGACGATATTGGTACCAAGAAGCTGATGGCGAAGACAGCTGCCCCGTACCTGAAAAAGCTGTCATAGGTAATATGCATAATCCCATCCCTCCTGGCATAGCCTTTCCCGGGAGGGATGGTCATGGCAAGAAGGCTGCGGCGTTTTGTTGGGATACTTGTTTTTCTGCTTGCCCTGGCGCTTTCCTGCTTTGTGCTTTTTCGGGGAAAGTACCGCCCTGTGATCCGGGGCCTTGCGGAAACCCAGGTAAAGAACGCTACCTCCGATCTGACTAACGATGCCATCGCGAAGCAGATCGCTGCGGGAAACATTGCCTATGACCGGATTGTCTATTTTGAAAAAGACCTGAATGGCCGGATCACCGCCCTGAAAACCAACATCGGAGAGATTAACCGGCTGAAAACGGACATTCTGAATATTATCAACGATGAGATCCTGGCCCTGGACACCTCGGATATCGGGATCCCACTGGGGAGCCTGATTTTGCCGGAGTTCTTTTCCGGCAAGGGACCGGTAATCCCTGTCCGCATTCTTTCCATCCGGAACAGCGATGCCGTTTTTGCCAGTGATTTCAGTCAGGCAGGGATCAATCAGACCCTGCATAGGCTTAACATGCAGGTCAGCATCGATGTGGCGGTGCTGGTGCTGGGGCAGGCCAGCAGCTTTACCGTGAACAGCGAAGTGGTTGTGGCAGAGACGGTGATCGTGGGCGAGGTGCCGGATACATTTTTACAAACAGGAGGAAGCTATGGAACCGAAAGAGAGAATTGAGGAGCTGACAGCCCTTCTGACAGAAGCGAATTACCGGTATTATGTTCTGGATGATCCCAGGATGCCGGATTTTGAATACGACCATCTTCTGCGGGAGCTGGAGGAACTGGAAGAAGCCCACCCGGAATACGCGAAACCCGATTCTCCCACCCAGCGGGTGGGCGGGCAGGCGCTGAGCAAATTCCAGGAGGTGACCCATCCGGTGCCTCTTATGAGCCTGCAGGATGTATTCAGTATGGAAGAGCTGGCGGATTTCCTGGAGAAGACCCAGGACGGCAGGGCGGTTTCTTTCTCCGTTGAGCCGAAAATTGACGGCCTTTCCGTTGCACTGGAATACGAGAATGGCCGCTTTGTCCGGGGCGCTACCCGGGGAGACGGAAATGTGGGAGAGGATGTGACCGAAAACTTAAAAACCATCCGCTCTATTCCCATGACCATTGAAAATGCCCCGCCCAGGCTGATTGTCCGGGGCGAGGTATATATGCCGAAAAAAAGCTTTGAAAAGCTGAATGCTGCCCAGGAGGCGGCGGGGAAGCCCCTCTTTGCCAATCCCCGGAACGCCGCTGCCGGTTCCCTGCGCCAGCTGGATCCGAAGATTGCCGCAAAGCGGGGATTGGATATTCTGGTTTTTAACATCCAGCTTGCAGTCGGCGTTACCTTTACCAGCCACAGCCAGTCTCTGGAATACCTGAAAAGCCTCCGCTTTAAGGTAATCCCCTATAAGCTTCTGTCCTCCGTGAAAGAAATTCAGGAGGAAGTGGAGGCGATCAATGACCGCAGGGAGAGCCTTCCCTGTGATATTGACGGGGCGGTTGTCAAGGTGGATGACCTGGCTCTGCGGGAGCAGCTGGGCAGTACCGCCAAATTCCCCCGGTGGGCGGCAGCCTATAAATATCCTCCGGAAATCAAGGAGACGGTGGTGGAGGACATCCAGGTCCAGGTGGGCCGTACCGGAGTGCTCACCCCCAAGGCTGTGGTCCGTCCGGTGCGACTTGCGGGCACCACTGTGACCAATGCCACGCTTCATAACCAGGACTTTATTTCCCAGCGGGATATACGGATAGGTGATACGGTGCGCATCCGCAAAGCAGGGGAGATTATTCCGGAAATCCTGGATGTGAACCTTAGCAAGCGCCCGGAGGGGGTAACCCCCTATTTTCTCCCAGATCGCTGTCCTGTCTGTGGAGCGACCGTGGAACGGGACGAAAACGGAGCATTCCTACGGTGTACCGGTGCGGAGTGCCCCGCCCAGCTCAGCCGGAATATTGCCCACTTTGTCAGTCGGGATGCCATGGATATTGAGGGCCTGGGCAGCGCCATTGTGGAAGCACTCATTGAAAAGGGACTGGTCCGCTCCCCAGCGGACATCTACTATTTAACATTGGATGAAATTTCCGGACTGTGGAAATCCGGTACCACGGCGGCAAGGAAACTGCTTGCAGCCATTGAAGACAGCAAGAGCCGGGACTTTGGCAGGCTCATTTATGCCCTGGGTATTCGCCAGGTGGGCGCCAAGACCGGAAAGGTGCTGGCATCCCATTTCGGCAGCATGGACGCTCTGATGCAGGCTGCACCGGAGGAACTCACCCAGGTGCCGGATGTGGGAGAAATTACCGCGGTCAGTATCTATGAATGGTTCCGCCAGGAGCAGTCTATTCATCTGATCCGGCGTCTTCGGGAAGCGGGCGTCAATTTTGAATGCACACGCAGGGTGACGGACACCCGGTTTGCCGGGAAGACAATCGTTCTGACCGGCGCCCTGAGCCGCTTTACCCGGGAGGAAGCCACGGAAAAAATTGAGCTTTTCGGAGGAAAGGCCGCGGGCTCCGTGTCCAAAAAGACCAGCTTTGTGGTTGCGGGCGAAAACGCCGGTTCCAAGGAGCGCAAAGCCCGGGAACTGGGGATCCCTGTTCTTACCGAGGACGAATTCCTGGAAATGCTCCAATAAAATTACATCCACCGGCTTTTTGCAGCCGGTGGATGTGCTTTTACAAGGAAAAATCTTCTGATTCGTATTTGGAAAAGTCCAGGGCTTTCGGCTTTGGCGGGATCCGCTTGCACGGATCGTACCGGAAACGAAAGCAGCGGTCTTCGGAGCGTTTTACCCCACGCTTGCTGCAAAGGACCAACCCCTCTTCCATTGTTGTACAGTGGACACAGTAGCCGCAGCAACGGGCAATCTTTTTCCGGAAAAGCATAGGGAAAACCTCCAGGTTAAGAGAATCATGTAAAAACGAATACTGCTTTTTATCCATTATACAACGGTTTCCTGGAAAAAGCTACTGCCTTTTTTCGGAATAAAAGGATGACGGCAAGAATGGCAGGGACCATGCAGTACCATACATGTCCATAGACGGCGGCGCAGGAAAGGGCCAGGGCAAACACGGTCTGAAGCGCTTTTCCCCATAGATAGGTTTTTACCGGAAGCTTACCCAGCAAGGAAACTGTCTGCATGGTGACGCATAAACCGCCGAAGGACAGCATTCCGGCAGCCATAATGAACCGAATCCGCCCGTCCGGAATCAGAAAAAGCATGCAGCACCCATTGCTCAGCTCCAGCGCGCCCTGTGCCGCTGTTTTCCAGACTGTAGGCAGTAACCACAGCACCCAACGGTCCAGAAACGCGGCAGCTACCCGGAAGACCACAACCCACCCGCAGACGGGCCCCATGACTCGAAGAGCGCTTCCCATGGCGGTAGTGGGGGTGAGGATCTTCCTGGCCGGAAGCTCAGCCTGGGCAGTTCCCGGCCTTGTCAGCAGGGAGACAAACAGGGCGCTGACGAGGATGATTCCCCATAGGACCCAGGCCATCCATCTTTCCGGCAGACAGGGCCCAACCATGCCGAACAGGAATGCCGGGCCTGGTTGATTGCAGAAAGAAAGCAGCCGGATGGCATCCTCTTTTTTTAAGTGTCCTCCTTCGTATGCCCTGGATATTTCCTTTGCCCCCATGGGATAGCCGCCCAGAAAGGCGCTGAGCAGGATGGATTCTGCTCCCGCAGGCATACCGAATAAGCGTCCCATGGGCCGCAGAAAGGGGGATCTGCTTCCCCACAAGGAGGATACCAGCACATCAGAGAGAACAAAAAAGGGAAACAGGGCGGGAATGACGGATTTCATACACAGCTCAATTCCGGCGGCGGCACCGGATAGGGCTGTTCTCCCATCCAGGATCAGCAGCAGAAATCCGATCCCGGCCCCCAACCCAAGGGCATAACGCTTTGCCTGCACAGACAATCACCTCGGAAGAATCTATGCAATTCGTCCGCTTCTCATTCATATGCTTTCCAAAAGGGGTGAGACCATGAGAGGTGTTCGGTTTCTGGAACGTCTGGCGGAGGGGGCTGATCTGCCGGGGGAGCCGCTGCCGGGGCAAACGGTTGTGGAACTGGCAGGGGACCGTCGTGTCCTTATCGAAAACCATGGCGGCGTGACCCAATACAGCGCCGAGCGGATCGGCGTTCGGGTGAATTACGGAACGGTCTGCGTCATTGGCTGTGGGCTTGAACTGAAGCAGATGACAAAGGAGCGGCTGGTGATTGCCGGACGCATCGACAGCGTGAATTTAATTCGGAGGGGCAGACCATGAACCTGTGGAATTCGCTGGCGGGAATGGTGGAGGCGGAACTGACCAGTGCTGACCCGGAGGGCACACTGGCTGCCGCCGCAGAAAAAAATATTGCTGTATTTTCTGTTACACGCAAAGAAGCACTGGTCATGCGTCTGCGTGTCTTCCGCAGGGATCTTCCCGCCTTGAGAAAGCTGTGTGAAAAGAGAGGGGACCGCCTTTCCGTCAGGCGCACCCTTGGAATCTATTGGACTGTGAAGCGCTTTTTTGCCAGACCGGTGCTGGCCCTGGGTGTGGGGCTGCTGCTTTTTCTGACGCTGTTTCTTCCAACCCGGGTACTTTTTGTCCGGGTGGAGGGAAACAGCACACTTCCAGATAGGCAGATTTTGGAAGCGGCGGAGACGATGGGCATTCGTTTCGGCGCATCCCGCCGTGGGGTCCGCAGCGAGCGGATCAAAAACGCTCTGCTGGGCGCCATTCCGGAGCTGCAGTGGGCCGGAGTCAATACCCGGGGCTGCACAGCAGTGATCTCCGTCCGGGAGCGTACCCCGGAGGAAAAGGCAGGGGAGGAAGAAAACCGGGTAGGCAGCGTTGTGGCAGTCAGGGATGGTGTCATCGTCTCCTGCACGGTGCTGGAGGGAACATCGAAATGCACCCCCGGCCAGGCGGTGCGGCAGGGGCAGGTTCTGATTTCCGGCTATACCGACTGCGGCATCTCCATCCGCGCGGCCTGGGCCAAGGGAGAGGTTTATGCCCGCACCCGCAGGGAAATCACAGTGATTGCCCCGGCAGAATGGGGTGAGAGGACGGAACAGACCGGTTCTGCCGTTCAGTACAGCCTGATCCTCGGAAAAAAACGCATAAATTTATGGAAAGGGAGTGGAATTTGGGATAGTAGTTGTGGTAGAATAGAAACAGAATATCCGCTTGTTTTGCCCGGAGGGTTTCGGCTTCCTGTGGCGTTGGCGGTGGAGAAACTGACCTTTTGGAATACGGAACCCACGGTATCGGAGGAAGCGGCTGCGCAGGCGGAGCTGAAAGCCTTTGCGGATAACTACCTTACTTCTCAGATGGTTGCGGGGAGAATCCTGTATGCTGTGGAATCGGTATTTCACCAGGCGGGAGGATATGTTTTGACCGGGCAGTTCGACTGCCTGGAAATGATCGGCAGGGAGCGTGCCGAGGAGATGGGAGAAAACCATGGGCAATCAGATTGAACGAATGATCAATGTGGAGCGGGTGGATGACCTGATTTCGGTCTTCGGCTCCTTTGATGAAAATACCCGGCGGATCGAGGAGACGCTGAATGTGCGCATCATCAACCGTGGGACGGACCTGAAAATTACCGGGGATGAAGAGATGGTGGATAAGGCGGCAAAAACCCTGGAAAGCCTCCTGTCCCTGGCCTCCCGGGGGGAGACCATCGACGAGCAGCGGGTGCGCTATCTTATCACCCTGGTGAATGAGGGAAACGAGCAGCTGGTGAACCAGTGGGGCAAGGATGTGGTGTGCATCACTGCCAAGGGAAAGCCCATCAAAGCCAAGACCGTTGGCCAGCAGACCTATATGAAAGCGATCCTCAAGAACACCGTTACTATCGGCGTTGGCCCCGCAGGCACAGGAAAAACTTACCTGGCTGTTGCGGCAGCGGTGGCGGCTTTCCGGGAGCGGACGGTGAACCGGATCATCCTGACCCGGCCCGCGGTGGAGGCGGGGGAACGTCTGGGCTTCCTGCCCGGCGACCTGCAGAACAAGGTGGACCCCTATCTTCGTCCGCTGTATGATGCCCTGTACGATATGCTTGGGGCGGAGACCTTCCAGAAGTACCAGGAGCGGGGTTCCATCGAAGTGGCGCCTCTGGCGTATATGCGGGGCAGGACCCTGGACGACAGCTTCATCATCCTTGACGAGGCCCAGAACACCACCCGGGAGCAGATGAAAATGTTCCTGACCCGTCTTG
>CAMCCS010000005.1 GCA_945873295.1 uncultured Clostridia bacterium | reverse complement strand
CAACTCAGAGGATGCGGGCAATACGTCCGGCAACTCGGAGGATGCGGGCAATACGAACGGCAACTCGGAGGATGCGGGCAATACGTCCGGCAACTCGGAGGATGCGGGCAATACGAACGGCAACTCGGAGGATACCGACGAACCGACCGACAATTCGGAGGATGCAGCGGACAGCACAGACACCACTCCCGCTGCCGGTGACGGCGCTCAGAGCGGTGAGGCGGCTGCCGATCCGGCGAACGCTGCTGCTGCCAGCGTTCAGCCCAGAACTGCTGCCGGGGAAGATAACCCTGCCGAGCCGGAACCATCTATTCCTGAGGACCAGGTGGAGGTGGAGGCTTACGCCATTCCCGCGGGCAGCGCCTATATCCATGAGATCAGCAAAGAGGTCAAGTACAATAACTCCGCCGACAACAACGGCAACGCCATCAACGAGGCCATGGCAGACGCTCTGACCTACCTGCGTGACCTGTACAAGGACGACCAGTCTGATGCAGATTGCGTTGCCACCATCGTGGTGGAGGACGGCCTGTACCTTGGCGGTTTGAATCTGAGTGAAGAGGGAGAAGACAATCTTCTGGCCTCCCTTATCACGGAACTTCTGGGCGTAAAAAACAGCTCCTCCAAGGGCGGCGAGCTGACCATACGCATCGTGGCTCATGACGCCATTGTGGAGGATGAGCAGGGAAAGATCATTGATATCCATGCGGAGTCCCAGGGCAATGTAAAGCTGGAGGGCGGTATCAACATCGACATCGATGGGCTCAACACACTGCTTGCCGGCCTATACCTCTCCACCCGTGATACTGTCAGCATCAAGCATGCAGGCAGTGTGGAATACTACGGCACACAGCAGGATGACACGATCAACCTCAGCGTATCCGACATTACGGGCAGCGCCGAGGCGGATAAGACCCATATCCTGGTGGACAGCGGCGCAGGCAATGACACGGTCACTTTGGAAGTGAGAAGAAAGCCCAATGTGTCGGCGACTGTGGAGGTAACCCAGGCGCACATCGATACCCTCGGCCAGTTGCCTTCCCTCATCAATCCCGACATCAGGTTCAATGATGTTCTTCCTTATATTGATACCTTGAAGGACATCCTCGTAAATGGTATCAACGGCTCTCAGGGCAACCCCGCCACTGTTGGCGTGGACGTGAAGCTTGGCGAAGGCGAGGATGTGGGCAGCATCAAGCTCATTGACACCAGCGATGTAATCATGTCCCTCCTCGGCAATACCGACCCGGATGGCAATGCCCTGTATAAGTTCGGTTTCGCTGTGGACATGGGCGCAGCCAATGTCACAATGGACGGCGGCGATGGCGAGGACAGGCTCAGCATCAGCGGCGGCCGTGACTTCAGCTTCGCACAGGACTTCCTGAAGGCTGCGGTAGACTTCGTCACCAGCGAGCTGGACGGCAAGACCCTTCCCGTCAGCAGCATCACCCTCGACGGCGGCAAGGGCGACGACCTGATCACAGTAGACACCACTACTCCTTTTGCTGCATGGGGCAGCACCGACATTCAGGTCAAGGATCAGGCCGGCTTCGACCGTCTGCACCTGACCGGCAAACTCAACAACAACATTCCTGAAGACAATCGCATTTCCGTCAACACCGAAGGAACGGAAATTACCATCGAAGCTCTGGCGCAGATCACCATTCTGGGTGACCTGACCGACAACGCACTCCATATCGATTTTACCAAATGCTTTAAAATCCTCTTCCAGTACATTGAAGCCCTCACCGACGCGCTGCTCAACAAGCGCACGGTAGCGGTGGAGGATCTTAAGAGCGGCGATACACTCCAGTCCTTCACAAACTACGTGGTCACGCCCAGCGTGGAGGACAGAGAGATCGAGACAGAGAAAGAGGAAGGCGGTTCCGCCCCCGAAACTGTCTCCTATAAAATCATTAACTTTGACCTGGCTACTTTGGGAACCGTGATGCCCGAGAGCGGCGTCCTCTTCTCGAACATTATCTTCACCGATGACCTGAGCGAGCCCATCAGCGGAAAGCTGGGCATCGACCGGCTGAACGCTGAAGGACTGAATCTTCTGGTAATCGGCGAGCAGATTGATGTGTTCGGGCCCATCAGCGCGAAGAATGTTCTCCTCTCCGTCTACGGCGAGGACGAGGCGCTGGCCGCTTTTGAAACAAAGATTGTGGAAGACGATCTGGATCCCGAGAACACTTCCGAGATCGAGCTTGGGTTCTACAAAGCATGCAAAGATGTCTACATTATTATTGCGGAAAAGCAGAAGGTTCATGCGGATCAGGTCATCGACCTGAACGCGCAGCTCATTCTCAACAAGGGCTTCATCCCCGGTGAAGACATTCTCAGCGATCTCATCGGCAAGGACTTTAACCCCGTTACGCTGAAGTTCGGCAACGCCGATGTGACCATCTACGGCGATCTTACCGCAGGCGGCTGCATCCATGCCCGCTCCAATGTGGATGTTACCATCGACGCGAAGAATGAGCTTCTCAGCCCCTTCGTTCCCATCACCATGGCAGTTTCCTCCGGGCACTCCCAGGTGACCGTCGGGAAGCAGGCGCACCTGGTCTCCGGTGACAGCGGCAGCAACGGCGGCCAGCGGGGACAGGGCGGCATCCTCATCGGTGCCAGCTCCGTAAACGACCTGGTGTCCTACACCATGGGCGGTATCTCCCCGTTCTCCATCTCCCTTTCCGTGGTGGAGTTTGACACCATCGCGAAGATCACCGACTACGCCACAATGGATTCTGCCGGAGCGGTGAAGGTGCTCGCCTCCAGTATTGTGGACAGCACCAGCTACGCCACCGGCAAGCTCCCCAATGTGTGGAACGTGGCTCCCACCACCGGCGTGTTCGTGGCGGGCAATTTCGTGTTCAGCACCACCAAGGCACTCATTAATGACAATGCCAAGGTTCTCGCTATGAACGATGTGGTGGTGGATGCGTTCTCCGATGTGAGAGCCAGCACCGTGTCTCTGGCAATTCCCCTCAACGATCTGCCTGCAAGCAAGCAGCTGAATCCCATCAACGGGTTTTCCTTCGTTGCCAAGATGTTTGGCATCGATGGGGCCCTTGGCAAGGCTTTGAAGGTACTTACCGGTTCCACCAGCATCAGCCAGGTTCTGGAGGATGCTACCAAGTCCACAGGTTCCGAAGTCACAAACCAGTTCGTTGGCGCTCTGGGGATCGCATACATCGACAATGCGAACCTTGCGAAGGTGGATACGGCAAAGAGCGTCAGCACTCCCGCGGCGCTTCGTGTCCATGCCACCGCCAGCAGCGTTTCCGATTTGAGAGCGGACGGCTCCCTGTACCGCACGCCTTCTCTCATCAGCGTGAACGGCCCCTATGCCAGCCTGGAGACTCCTCCCAAGAACGCCGTTGGCGCAGCCATCGCCATCGAAGTGCTTATGCACAGCAATGAGGCCAGCGTCAGCCGGGGCACTGTCCGGGCGAAGGATCTGAGCGTCAGAGCCAATACTCTGGACGCAACCTCCGAGGCCGTTTCCAAGGCGGGCCATACCCCCAACCAGTACCTTACCAAGCTGGGCATCGGCGGCGCGGTTACCGTGCACGTTGCCAATGTCTATAACAGCGCTACTCTCAGCAAGGATGCGGGCTATGACATTGGCGGCGGCGATGTGGAGGTTATCTCCACCGGAAGCGGCAGATACACCACCGTGGCCGACGCCTCCGGCAAGCGCGCCAGACAGAGCATTAAGGTTGGCGGCATAAGCATCCCCGTGGTTCCCGCTTTCCAGATGACCGCACACTCCGCGGGCGTGGGCGCGGGCATCGCGGTGGAAGTGATTAACATCGATGCCATCGCCCAGATTGAAGACGGTATCAGCTTCGGCGAAACCGGACTTGGCTCTCTGAAGGCAGAGGCGGACTATAAGGCAAGCTTCTATATTCAAGCCGCGGCCGGTTCCACCGGCGGTGTCTCCGTCGCACCGGTCATGGCGCTGAGCTTGAGCTCTGTGAATACCAAGGCGATTGTGGGCAAGCTGGATGGCACCGTGACCGAGATGTCCGGTGACGTGGTTGTCACCGCAAACACCGAGGCTGTTCGCAAGCTCATCTCCGACGCGAAGGCAGTGGGCAGCCGGGCAGGCGTAGGCGCGGCAGTGGGTCTTACCATTCTGGATGACTCCGCCGTGGCGGAACTTAACCGCAGCGTAAAAGCGCAGAGCGTGGGTGTGGCGGCACAGTCCATCAGCCGTGTAAGCCAGAATGTCTACGCCAGCGCCCAGGGCGCGAACCCGTCTCCGGTAATCAGCACCGCCGCTCCTACGGACATCACCATCCAGGACTTTGGTGACCTGCTTGCCGGCAAGGGCGACCCCGCTTACGCAACGCCCAGCGAGTCCATGAACCAGAACAGCGTTGCGGAGAACATCAACAAGAATAACGCCGCGGCGCTGAGCAATACGGCAGGCCATGTAAACAGCATGTCCGGCAAAAACGGCACCATGACCTCGGAACGCGCGTCCAGCCTGGCAAGTAAGATGCCCAGCATGCAGACCCTCGAGGGCAGCGTGCAGGTGGCGGCCACCATCGCGGTAAATGTTCATTCCAACAAGGCGTGCGCCGTTATCGCGGACGGTGTGACCATCGAGGCCACAGGCGATGTGCGCGTTACCAGCCTTGAGGACACCGACGCCGTGATCTTTGCGGACTCCACCGCCTGCGACAGCACCATCGGTGTGGGCGCGGCAGCGGCAGTCAACTATGTGGAGTATGAGAACAAGGCATATGTTGGCGCGAAGGCCATCAAGGCTGACAATCTCATCATCCGCGCGGACGTCCTGGAAGCCGAAAACCGCCGCAGCGTGGACGAAGTCATCAGTGAGCTTCTAAACTACCTTTCGAGCACCAATACCGGCAGAGACATTCTCAAGAAAGCGCTTCTGGATGGCAAGGAGAATAAAAACTCCCTGCTGGACTACTTTACCAATGAACAGCAGAAGCAGCTCTTGGATGAGTACATCAAAAAGTACGGTGACGATGAACAGCTTTCCGATGCACAGAAGGTGGAGAATATGATCTTCGAGATCATGCTCTCCGATCTGAAGGGCGATCCTCTGGGTACCGTCTCCGCAGGGGCAGTGGCGCTGGCAGAAAGTCTGCTCCAGGATTTGGCAGACCTGCTCTTTGACCCCAGCTTCCTGGTAGAAGCCCTGCTGAAGGATCAGACCGCCATTTCCAGGATCCGTCAGGAACTGGAAGAAAAGAAGATGGTGGCCACAGTCAGTATGGATCTGCTTCTGGAAGCCGCTATTACCGAGCTTACCGCCAAGTACGGCAATCCCAGCGAGCTGGAAAATATTGGCAACCGCATCAGCACTTCCGCTGTCTCCGGCACAGGTGCCGCCAACGTGGGCGTGGCGGGCAGCTTTGCCCTGACGATCCTCAATGCGGATGCCCAGGCCATCCTCTCCGGACTGGAAGCTCCCAGCACCCAGGACAAGGTGGAGCTGACCGGTATTCTGGAAATGTATGCACAGTCTGCCAACAAGGTCTACACCACCGCTTCTTCCTCCGCTGCTGACAACGGTCTGCCTGTCAAAAACAAGATCGGCAGTCAGCTCAGCGGTAAGCGTGTAGGCGTGGGCGCGTCTTTTGCCATGGCCGATGTGGACGCAAAGGCAGAGGCAAGCGTTGGCATGAACAGAACGGTTTCTGCCGGAGCACTCAGCGTAGAGTCCATCGTCCATAACGACATTGATACGGTCTCCGTAGCAGGTCAGGATCCCATTGGCAGACAGCAGTCTTTCCCCGACTATCAGACGCCTGCCGTCGGACAGCCTCTGCCTGCAAACCAGACCAGCACCAAGGACATCGCGGTGGATGCTTCCGTGGCGCTTAATATCGTAAAGAACACCGTCACTGCCGCGGTCAATGAGGGCGCGGTTCTGACGCTGAACGGCGGTAATATCATCACTACCGCAAGAGTCACCACAAATGATAAGGGTGAAACTGTTTCCGAGAAGGCGAATCTTTACCTGCACGCGCGCCAGCGCGGTCAGACCTACGCCACCTCCTCCGGCTTTGCCTCCGGCGAAACCGCCGCTGTGGGAGGATCCGTTGCCGTCAATCTCGCCACTTCCGATGTAAGTGCCGACCTTGATGGGGAGGGAGACATACGAGGGCGTGTCATTGTTGATGCGGAAACTCTGAACGAGGATGAGGCCCAGGCCTTCGCTCTATCCTACGGCGCGAGCCTTGACCGCTACTTCGAGAAAATCAGAACCTTCCTCAGCATCGCCAATTTCACCGACAACCCCTCCACCGGCATCATCAGCAACAAGGTTATGGGCAAGTTCAATGATGTCTCCGCGTCCAAGTATGGCGCGGCTGCCAGCGGCATGGGCAACAGCCCCCTGATGACCATGGTGCTGAGCGTGCTGGGTCTGAACCTGCCTGCCGATCCAACTATGGATAACCAGACCGCGAACAACGCTCTGCAGGAAGCCGGTGCTCGCCTTCAGGATTTGCCACGTTTCCCCGGCACCACTGTGAACATTGCCGCGGCTGTGGGTGTCAATGTCACTGCCCACAGGGCCAATGCCCGGATCAGCGGCAGCTTCACCGCGCAGAGCATTGACGCCAGAGTGGAAAATGGCGCAAACTACCGCGCCTACGCCACCGGCGCAAGCGTTGCGAAGTCCATTAATCCCTTTGTCAACGCAAATGTTCTTTCCATGGGTGTGGCAGTCAGTGTCAACCACAATGAGGCTGACGTTAAGCTTGCCGGCAACCTCAGTGCCACCGACGGTGTCGCAGCGAACGCCATCCTCAGACAGAATCTGGACGGCAGGTTTGCGGGTCTTCTGGCAGCCCAGTCCCTCGCGGGCGCAGTGGGCAGCAAGGGAAGCGGCGTGGGTCTTGCAGGTGCCGTGTCCGTGGTGAAGACTTACGGAAAGAGCAGTGCCCAGATCCTGGACGGCGCCGTGATAAACGGCGGCGATGTGGTTGTCAAAGCTGTGGAGAAATCCAAGATCGCGGTCAGAGCCGGCGGTATCAGCGCTGGCAGCTCCACCGTGGGTATCGGCGCATCCTTTGCACTGGTCTATGACGAAAATGAAAACCTGGCAAAGATCGGCAAGGGTGTAAAGGTCACGGCAAACAGCCTGGAGATCAAGGCAGAAAAACAGGCGGTTACCGTTGATGACTACCAGTTCCCCTTCGATCTTAAAAATCTCTTCACCGTTTCTGACGGCAGCATGGATCAGACCAGCCCCGACAACAAGGGCCTCATCCATCTCAACATCAGCGACGGAACGGGTGATACCAACGGCAACGAGGAGAACAACAGCATTGAGGTCAACCTCAGTACCGAGATGCTTATGCGTGCCGTGGATATGCTGAACTATCTGGCATCCGTAAACTACTATATTGAATCCATTGCTGGCACTATCGATGCTGGTCTCGACGCAAAGGCGGCAGTGGCAGGTGCATTCTCAATGCTCTTTGCCCATAACGCTACCAGTGCAGAGATAGACGAAAGTGCAATCATCGTCCTTGACGGCGGCAAGGCCACGGTTGAGGCGAAGAGCGGCGTGAACAGCCGTATCATCGGCGGCTCTCTGGCTGCCACCAGCGCGGCAGGTGTTGGGGTGAACATTGCCGGCTTTGATGACAGAAGCAAGGTAAACGCAAGCGTGGGCGAGAATACCAGTATTACCGCCGGCGATGATATCAGCGTCAGTGCGGAAGCAAAGAACGATGTTCTTGCTGTCACCGTGGCTGGTGTTCTTAGCGTTCCTGCTGAACAAAGCACGGCAGCAATCGGCGGCACGTTGGATATTATCCTCACCGGAAACAACGTAAATGCCTCCGTGGGCGATGGCGCAAAGCTCAACTCGGAAAAAGGCAGCGTCAGTGTTCTGGCGAAGAACCTTTCTGACCTGATCCTCTTCTCCACCTCCGTGAACGTGGCAGGGAAGGGACCCGCGGCAGGCGGTACTTTTGCGGCAGCTGTTTCCGGAAACGATACCTATGCCACAGTTGGTGACCGCGCAGTTATCCGCGGGGCAAAGGACGTGACGGTCAAGGCAGAAAGTGAAGAAAACCTCATCAATGTTCTTGCTTCCGCCTCCGCTGCGGCCACCGATCAAGTCGGCGCTGCGGGTATCATCGGTGTGCTGGTCAGTGAAAGCAATACCGAGGCAAGCGTGGGTGACAATGCCGTCGTCGAAGCAAAGAGCGGTGCAGTCCATGTGCTGGCTCAGGGCGATGTGAAGCAGATCGTCACCATGGCAGCCCTTGCACTCAGCGGAACCAAACCTGCGGCAGACGCGACGATCAACGTGGGTGTGTTTGAGCAGACTGTAGCCGCAAGAGTTGGAAGCGGAACAACCCTCACCGCGGGCGGGAATGTAAATGTTCTGGCCAGCGGCAGCAATCAGACCGTTCTTGTGACTTTTGGCGGTGCGTTAAGCTCCACTTCCGTAACAATCGCGGGCACAATCCCCGTTGTAATCTCCCAGTCCAGCTTCATCACCGAGATCGGTGACGACTGTGTGGTCTGCGCGGGGGACAGCATTGCCATCGCCAGCGATGCCTGGATTGGTATCTGTAACGCAGCGGGCAATCTGTCAATGAGCATCGGCGGCAGCGCAAGCGTAGGTGCGACGGTTTCCACCGTGGTTGTGCAGAACCAGATTCTCACTACCGTTGGAAACAACGTAACCCTGCGAGCCTGCGCTGCGGGCAATGGCGGTGTGAAGCTTCCCAACCGGGAAGACAAGCGCCGGGGTGTTATTGTCAGCGCCAACGCGGGTACCCAGCTGGTGATGGCATCCGTCAGCGGCTCTGTAGCCGGTGGAAACGTCAGTGTCAGCGGCGTTGTAAACACGTTGGTAATCAAAAACACCGTCAAGGCCACAGTTGGCGGTAACGGTGTCATAGAGGCTGGCTTCTCTGAGGAAGACGCTCAGGAAGCATCCGGCGACGATGCGGAGGCTGCCATAGAAAGCTCCGACGAAACACACATATATAACCTTGCAGGCGAGATTTCCGTCAGCGGCACCGCAGGTGTAGGCACCACCGTTGTAACCATGGTCTATGACAAGACGATGGAGGCAAGCGTAGGTGCCGGCGGAAAGCTGCGGGCAAGCGGCAGCGTCAAGGCAGCGGCAGCGTCTTCTGACGATGTGTACCTGCTGGCGCTCAGCTTCGCGGGCAGCGGCACCGCGGCCGTTGGTGTGAGCACAAGCGCACTGGCCTTTGAAAACGATCTGTTCGCGTCCCTTGGCGGCAGTGTGACTGCCGGAGGCAATGTGGACGTGACTGCCAAGAGCACCACCGATCTTTTCAACGTGGCAGCATCCGTTGTGGGCGGCGGCACCGCGGCGGTCGCTCCTGTGGCAGTGGTCACATGGTTTGACGGCAGCACCGTGGCAGAATTCGGCGAAGGCGCGGTCATTGAGACAGACGGCGATGTAACGCTTTCCGCGGACTCTATGGAGTTCATCACCTCCGACGCGTCGGGCGTCAGCGCCAGCGGCACGGCATCGGTTTCCGGAACGGTGGATATCATCATCTCCGATCAGGTTACCCGTGCACAGGCTCAGAAGAATGTGTCCATCACCGCGAAGAAGCTGGACATCACCGCCATGGATGATTCCCAGATTCTTGCCACGGCGCTTACCGGCGCCTTCAGCGGCGCGGCGGGTGTAAGCGTGACGGCGGTTGTCAGCGTGCTGCACAACACCGTTACTGCCGGCATGGTCGGCGGCGAGACGGCGGATAAGAACGTGGTTGCCGTTGACGGCAGCGTGAATGTGCAAGCCGACGCGAAACGGGATGTACTCAGCTACGCCGCCTCCGCGGCAGTCAGCGGCGGAGCCGGTGTGAGCACCACCATTATGGTGACCGTTGCGGGCGGCAAGCTGTCCCAGGATTCCTCCGACGCCCTGTCCACCGGCTTTGACCCGGACAGCTTCGTTAACGATGCGTTCAGCGCTTCCGGCAGCTACACCGAAGGCTACCGTATGGACGCTCTTGCGGGCAAGTTGGAAGGCGACGGTGTCAAGCAGTCTGACATCCAGCTTGGCGACGATAAGGGCAACTTCGATGCCGAAAGCGGATATGTCAGCGAGGACTTCAATAAATCCGAAGCGGCAACCGCCGATAATGCAAACCGTGGGGAAAACTTTGAAGTTAACGAAAACAATAACGAAGATCTGACCGAAGCCGCGGCCATTGCCGCAGCCAAGTATGATCCCAAGAGCGCGGTCAGCGCGGTGATCGGCGGCGGCATCAGCATCACGGCGGGCGGAGACATTTCCGTGCTCTCCGGCGAGGTGGTTTCCTCCGACATGCTGGCGGGCTCCTTTGCCGGCGGTATCGCCGGGGTCGGCCCGGCGCTGGCTGCCAACGTGGTGTACAGCAATGTGATTGCCGGCGTGAATGAGGACACTTCTCTCAGCGCGGGCGGCAAGATTCAGATCGAGGCAACCTCCGGCACCGTGGAAAAGAAAGAGGACAGTGACGCCGACGAGCAGAAGAGAAACGACGGGATCTCCAGCCTTGTTAAGGACAATGATGGCAAAACCAATAAGCTCGATCTTACCTCCCGCACCATCCGCTCCGTAGCGGTTGTGGGTGCAGGCGGTGTGGCGGGTGTGTCTGTGTCCGGTTCCGTTGTGATCCTCGGCAATAACACCATTGCCTACCTGAAGGGCAATGTGAGAAAGGCCACTGATCTCAATGTCACCGCAAGCAGCGACTACTCCAGCATCCTCTGTGTCACCGGTGCGGTATCCGGCGGTGTGGCAGCGGTCACCAGTTCCTTTGCGGTTATTTACCATGAGGGCAGGGTGGATGCTTACATCGACGAGAATGCCGTCATCAGCGGCGTTGGGACGATTGCGGTCTCAACCAATTCCGACACCGATGCCACAGCTGCTTCCGCCGCCATCTCCGGCGGCGTGGCGGCAGTCAACGCGGGCGTTGCCGTTGTGGAAAGCCGCATGGAAATGAACACCTATATTGGGAAGAATGTTCCCATCGGCAGCGAGCTTCAGAAGCTTACCGTAACCGGCACCTCCAACACCGAGGCCAACGCCTGGCTCATGAATGTCTCGGGCGGCGTGGTAAGTACAGGTGTAGCGGGCGCGGTCACGATCGTAAGCCCGAAGGTTTACACCTACATCGGCGTGGCGCCCGGCTCTGACGAGGCAGCCAGCCAGACCGGCAAAATTGACGCGAAAAACGCGGTGATCCAGGTTAGTAATGAAGTGACCAGCAGCAGTGCGCCCCTGATCCTCAGCGCCAATGGCGGCATTGCGGGGGTAGGCGTGAACGTGCTCCTGAGCTTTAACGACACCGACGCTGTGGCAGGCATCCTCCGTAAGAATATCACCGCGTCCTCCATCGATGTGAACGCGAAGATGGATGCCCAGGCGCAGACGATTTTCAGCGGCGCCAACGCGGGTGGGTTGGCTGTGGGCGCCAGTGTGAGCTACGCCCGGCTGGGTTCGAAGAACAGCGCCATCCTGGACGCCACCGGCGTAACGGTGGCTGCCGGCAGCGTCAGCGTTACCGCCGGCAAGGAAGGCGAAACCAACACCGCGAAGGTGGAGTCCCTGTCGGTCAGCAACAACGTGGGTGCTTTTACCGGCTCCATGAATGTTGCCATTGCCGACAACTGCAGCGCCAACATTGCCCGCATCCTTGGGAATGCTTCCACGCTGCTCACCGCAAATTCCGCGCTTCTGGTGCAGGCGGTGGGTGAGGCTACGGCGGAAGCGTCTGTGGCCGGTGTGAGCCTTGGCCTCGAGAAGAACATTGCGGCAAGCGTTGCGGTGGCAGTGCTCCGGGGCACCCAGGAGGCAACTGTCCAGGGCGGCCGGATCATCACCGGCACCCTCACCGCCCAGAGCCTGCTCAATGTCTCCGGCGGCGACAGCGCCAAGGCGTCTCTGCTCACCGGCGGCGGCGGAATGGAAAACGTGCGGGCAAATGTGGCAGTGGCCTACGGCCGCTCCCGCTCCGTTGCCGGCGTAGCCCCGGATTCGCTCAAAGTTAACGGCATGGTTGTGAACGGAAGCAAGGTTTCCGGCAGTGTAAAAGTGCACTCCGACGGCACCGCCGATACCCTCGCGGACATCTCCAATCAGGACTTCGCGGCGATTTCAGCGGGACTGATGACCGGCTATTCCTACGCGCAGGGTGTTTTTGAGGCTTACCTGGGTCTGGATGAGGGCGACAGCCTTACATCGGACAGCGTCAGCGTAAAGACCACCTATACCGCCAATGCAACTACCCGTCTCACGCCCAGCGTGGGAGGCGTTGAGGGTGCCCTGGCAAGCATCAAGGCAAATGTGGCGGTCAGCAACGCAAGCACCAATTCCTCCGCCAAAATCTACGGCGGCGGCACCATCACTGCCGGCACGGTAACCGTCCGGGCAGCCGGCAGGGCCCTTTCGAACGCGATCATCAATACCCCTGCCTTTACCGGAACCAGCGCGTCGGTGGCGGTGAATTTGGCAGTGGCCCTGCTCGATGCCTCCAATCAGGCCCAGCTGAATGGTGTTACGATCCATGGGGCAAATGTCAATGTTTCTGCTGCTTTGAATATGGCGGAAGACGGCAGCGCCAAGGAAAGTGCGGTGGCTGCCCTGAGCAATTCCGCTCCCGCGAATGTGACCCTGACCCTCTATGGCGGCAAGAGTAATGTAGCCGTTGCCAGGAACAATTCTCGCAATGAAGCCTCCATGACCGGCGCCAGCGTCAATGCGGCAAGCAAAACCGTCACCGTGGATTCCAAGGCCAGCAGCATCGTGAGGCCCTATGTGAAGATGGACGATTTGACCCTGGGCTACGTGGCAGTGGGTCTGACGGTCCTCAAGGCGGAGGCCAACGGCACCTTCAAGGCCTTTATTGACACCACCGATGCTACGATCAACGCAAAGAGCGTCGATGTGACCAACACCTACACGGCAAAGGCGGAGGCAAAGACCACTCCCGCTGTTGGCGGCTTCAGCTCCAATATTACCATTGGAAGTCTGGATACCAACGTAGCGCTTGCCAGCGTGGGGACCGTTGCCGAAGCGGCCATCAAGGGCAGCGGCAAGGTCATCACTTCCGGCGACGTCAATGTCAAGGCGATCGGTACCGCTCTGGCGTATGCCGGTGTTGCGAAGACCTCTGTGAGCATCTCCGGAATCAAGATCGCGGCCAATGTGCTGACTGCGGAGCTGAAGGCTCACCAGTCTGCCTATATCCAGGGCACCACCGTGAATGCGGAAAATGTGACCGTTCTCAGTGAACTGAACAAGGGCCGTACCGACGGCGCTACCGCCGAGCTGAGCAGAGTGACCTCCGGCAGCTTCAGCGCCACCCTGGTGGGCGCGACCTCCAATACCGCGACAGCCAATGCCGATGCCACCAGCCGTTCCTTTACCAATGGCGCGTCCATCGATGTGGGCGTTGGCGTGGGTACGGTTGCCATCACGTCCGATGCAACGAGCCTTGCCCTTGCCCAGGTAGTTCTGCCTGCCAGTGTGGCTCTGGCGTCGATCGGCGTCAATGTGGTGAATGCCAACGCCAATGGTACGTTCCAGGCATATGCCAACGGCAGCACGGGCTCCATCAAAGCCGGAACGGTAAACATCAAGAGCACTTACACCTCCAAAGCCAACGCCAGTACGGGTAATTCCGCCAGCGTCAGCGCAGTATCCGGCCAGGCCAATGAAGCCAGTGCGGTCAGCGGTACGAATGCCGGTGCGGGCGTGAATCTGGAAAACACCGACGGCGCAGGCGATGGAGAGGGAGACTTGCCCCTATCGATTCAGGCGACAACTGTTTCCGTTCTCGCGGACGGTACCGCGACGGCTCTTTCGAATGTGGGTAAGCAGAGCAATATTTCTCTAAAGAATGCTGTTGTAAGCCTTCTGACCGCGAAAGTCACCGCTTTGCAGAAGGCACAGCTGAACCGGGTCAATGTCGTAGCCGGCACCGTAACCGTGGAAAGCCAGTTCAACAACGGGGAAGCCCAGGGTGCGGTCGCCGTTCTCGGCAGTGCTACCACCGGTTTCAATGTAAAGATCAGCGCTTCTGAATACAGTGCCGAGGTCAATGTGTTGAAAGCGGAAATGGCCGGCACAAGTATGGCCTCCGTCACCGGCGCGGACATTACCGCCACCGGCGCGGTTGCCATTCTGAGTGACGCCAAGAGCTATGCCAAGGCTTATACCGAGGAAACCATCGCCTATTTGGGCCTGGTGAACGTCGGCGCGGTCAGCGTGGACGCAAAAGCCAACGGTATCTTCGCGGCAAAGGTCAGCGGAAGTACAATCGACGCGGAGACACTGAACGTCAGAAGCAACTTTACCGCAACGGCCGAAGCCACGGCGGAGCAGCCCAAGGTCAGCGTTGTCTTCACAAGCGGCCAGGTAAATCTGGCTGACGCGGACGCGGGTGCTTCCAACTGCGCGGCCATCACGGGCAGCGATATCACTACGACTGGGACGATTGGCAACAGCAGTGATGGTATTCGGGTCATCGGCGACGGCACCGCGACTGCCTTTGCCACCATTTACGCGCCCAAAGTCAGCATTACCGGCGGCAGCGTGCTGGTTAGCAATGTCAAGGCCATTGTCTCTGCCAAGCAGAACGCCTATATCTCCGGCGGCAGCGTAAAGGCAAAGAACAATACCAACATTACCGCGTGGCTCAACGACAATGATAAGCAGGGCGCGGTGGCAAAACTGGAAGCTGCCAATGTGGACGTAAGCGGTGGGAGCATCATCGCCAACACCGCGGATGCCGAGGTTAAGGCGGAAAACAGTGCGTATGTTTCCGGTACTTCTTTCGGCAGCGCCAGCGATTACAGCGGCAATCTGAATATCCTGTCCAATGCCAAGAGCTATGCCCTTGCCAGCTACACGAACAGCGCTTACACTGTCAATGGCGCCAACCTGGGTATCATGGTTATGAACGCCAAGGCAAACGGCACCTTCAAGGCATATCTCGACAGCACCGGAGCCGATGTTTATGTCAAAAATATCAGCATCAAGCTCCAGTACCAGTCCAATTCCAAGGCCGAGTCCACTCAGCCGGATAAGGGCTTCTCTTTGAGCGGAGTCGAAACCGCCACCAATCAGGCCATAGCCACCTCCGGAACCACCGCCAGCGGCGGCGTCACGGGCAGCGGCAATGTGTACACCGATAAGCTGGACATTCAGGTGGACGGCAGCGGAAGCTCCGCCTATGCGGATGTAAACGGCAAAGCGGTGGATGTGAGTGGGGTTACGCTTGGTGTGAATTATGCCCAGGCCAATTTGTCCATGGTCCAGAAAGCCTATGTGGAGGGCAGCGGCACTGTCACGATCAGAGATACCGGCAATGATGTGAACGTCAAATCCCTGATGGACAATACAGCCTCCACCTCCGAGCTGGGAAGCAACGGAGCGAAAAAGGGTAGGGTAAATGTCAGCCTGGTAAACGGAAATGCCCAGTGGGCGGATGCCAACGCCAGCATGCACAACAGCGCGGTCATCCAGGGCAATGTGCGTATCCATACCGGTAAAGCGGTGAATGTTCTGGCCCAGACCAATGCGCTGAAGGTCACCGCCCGGTCGGAGGCAAGCGGCACATCTGCCAGCCTGGTGGCGATGGATGTGGTTCTTACCCATGCCAAGATTGAGGGTATGTCCACCGAGGCGGCGATTGACGGCAACGCGCAGATCCAGGCGGGAAGCGTCAGTATCAAGGCTTACGGCGGTACCTCCGGCAAAGCAACCCAGCTGATTTCCAAGGCGGAGGTTCCCACTACCAGCTTCAGTGGTGTGAACAGTAAGCTTGTTCGGGTGTACGCGACCGTGAAGAGCAACACTACCCGGGTGGGTGTAGGCAGCAAGGCTGTCATCACCACCACCGGTGACGTTACGATTTACGGGGAAACCAATACCAAGATGGAGGCCCACACCAACAAATCAACCACTGTCGCTCTGGCGGAGGTTGGCAGATATGAATTCTACGACACCGTGAATGAACAGTCTACCAACGCATATCTGAACGGCAAGGTGTTTGCGGGCAACAATCTTCTTGTTGAGGCAAAAGACAAGGTGGAAGCCGACTCCTGGCTGAACAGCACCAGCATCGGCGCCGTTACCAACGGCAAAAACAAGGTCGAAATGAAGGTCACGCAGAAAAGTACTGTGACCATTGGTGCCAACGCGGACGCGGAGGCCAGAAACAATGTGACCCTGAAGGCCAATGCCTACGTGGACCTCCACGGCATCGTCAACACCACCAGCGTGTCCCTTGGCGAGAAGAGCAAGGCAACCATCGACCTGGAATGGACCCGCACCCAGAACATCACCATCGGCGAGAAGGCCAGACTGTCTGCCCGCTACGGGAACCTGAGCATTCTCAGCGGCGACAGCACCAAGCCTTACATGAATGCGGACCTGGATATGGACGGCGGCGGCTTTATCCTTGCGGGCAGCGGCCCCGAGGCTTACGTGACGCAGACCAGCACGACTACCGTCGATGTGATGGAGGGCGCGAGGGTCACTGCTCTGTTCGGCAATCTGACCATCAAGACCCTGGATTCTACCAAGGCCGAAGCCAATGCCAATCGTGACATGGTAGGCTTTAAGGGCAGCAACCGCAGCAAGGCAGTCGCCTATATCTACGCCACTTCGGATATCACCCTGGGAAAGGATGGGTCGACTACCGATGAGCAGGCGTACATCAATGGCCGCGTGACCACCATTATGTCCGATATTATCCAGCAGCTCATGGTCCATGCGGAGTCCAAAACCATTTCCGCCGGCTCGGAAACCACCGCGATTGCCTGGATCTGGGACATGGCCAACCGCCAGACCGTCAAAGTCAGCAACGCGTTCCTTGGCGGTATTGACGAGCTGAATGTGACGGTGCAGACCTCGGAAATGGATAACGAAGCCAGCGCGAAGGCCTACATTGCCGGCGCGACCGGTTCCGCCACAGCCATTTCCCATGTATGGATTAACGAGGCGGACTCCTGGGACCAAATCGTTGTTGAGGAAAACGCGGATATTGCCGGAGAGAAAGTTACCTTCCTGGCAAGCTCCCCCGCGGTGTTCGACAACAACGTGGTGACCAGCACCGCCTCCGCACGGGCGGACACGGCAACCAAATGGATCGTGAAGATTTTCACCTTCGGTCTCAAGGATGACGGCAGCGAAATCGCGAAGGCATTGCTGAACCTGGAGGTAAAAAGCAGCATGGACCTGAGAGGCAGGTTCCATCTGGGCGGCGGCGCGGCAGGCAGCTTCGTGGACATCGACGAAAAAGGCGTCATTCATTATTCCGGTCTGGACAAGGACATCCAGTCTGCCGGCAGCGTATCGAACGGCACGATCAACCTGAACAAGCTGTACAACGATGACCGGGGAAGCCTTACCGCGAAAGCCCAATATGCGGATGGCACCGCCTCCGAGGATTCCAAGGAATTCTATGTGTCCACCAAAGTCAATATTACCGTATACGACGGCAGCTTCCTGCCCAACGTGGTCATTCGCAACCGCTCCGGCATGAATCTGGTTCTGGACACGATTACGGTGGATAACGGCAAGCAGCCCAGACCGCTGCTGCGGGTTTCCGGCACCAATTCCAGTCTGACAACCACCTATGCTTACGAAATTCCCAAGCTTTCCATCCTGTCTCATCAGGGCGGTGATGTGACTTTTGCAGGCCACAACGGTGCAATAGCTCTTGACCAGGATGTGTCTGAGGGTATCGTAACCATCCGTATGAATCTGGACACTCTGGAAGAGGGTAAGGAGATCACCAGCGGCGCCCTGACCACCGCAACCGGTACACGGATCTGGGCAAACAACCTCATTGTCGCTGGCGCGCATACCATCGGTACCAAGGATAACCGATTCCAGGTGAACATCACGGAACTGGCGGCAATCGACCATGAAAGCTTCCAGGATCAGCCTGAGCGGGATACCTATGTGTCCATGACAGCGGACTCTGACATCTATGGCCAGGTCCGACATGTGCTGATCAGTTCCACCAAGAAGGACGGAAGCGAGATCGCTGTGAATAACCCCACTTTGTCCGTGGGGGATGTGCTCTCGGCCAATGGCAACGTGGATCTGGTCCTTGACGCGCCCGGCAAGGTTGTGACAGACTTCGTGGACAATACGGATATGGATGTCACCAAGCCCGGCACCGGCGACAATCTGGTTCACGTCGGCACCGTGACGGAGAACACCGTTATCCTGGATCAGGACGGAAAGGAAACCGATTATGTCCTTACGCCCGACGGTACCATCATTCACAGGAATCAGGATACCTACCTGAGCATGTCCGACTACCTGCTGTATCAGGCGGACGGTGACAGATTCTATCTGCTGCCCAATAACCTGATGCTTCGGGTAAATAGCAGCGGCGTGATTCAGAGTGCGCAGGGCGGTACCGAAGGCGTGGACTATGACTTCAGTGATGTTTCCTTCCGGCTGAGCGGCGGCGCGCTGAAGAGCATTACCTACATGGACGGCGACCGGGTGTCCAAGAGCATTGATTTTACTTCCGGAAAGGTGACCATGAACATCGGCACCGCCGGCGGAACGATCTATCTGACCCGTGATGAAAATCAGCTGGCATGGACCCTGCCTGACGGCACCCATATCTATCTGAAGAATGCCTTCATCAACACGGAGGCGGGAGAGGGCGAGGATCCCGAAGTCAGCCCCATCCACTGGAAGGATGATCTGTACCTCCTGGAAAAGGTCGAAACAGGCAGAACCGTATACCATGTGGTGAAGCTCACTCCCAACGATGATGGTAGCTACACAGGCTATCTTTACGAGGTAACCTTCCTGGACATGGGCAGCACAACAACCATCACCACGATCCAGACTGCGAAGGAAGCCGAGGAGGCAGCGAAGGCTGCGCTGGATAAGTGGTCGCAGGGTGCCACAGATACTTCAGTTTCCAAAATTGCGGCTGAGGTTGCGACTGCGATACAAGCCGTCCTCTCCAAGGATTGGCAGGTGCGGGTCACGGCTTCGCTTCAGAGGGTTGCGTTGCTGAAATACAATGTTGTTCTTTCGGCAACGGTTTCCTCGACGAGCACGGATACCCAGAATGTACCGACCATTCCCGCACTGACCCGCAAAGTGTCGCCGCAGATTCCGTTAGCACCGACGGATACTCCCGCGTCTTCGAACACGCTTCCCGGTACAAAATCGATGCCCATGACGCAGGGCGTGAATTTCGCGGTAAATGACCTGGGTAAGCGAAGCGGCAACATCCAGGTCAGTCAGGACGGTAAGATCACTTCCATTCAGAATGGTGATTTTACCTTCCAGGTTCAGTACATTTCGGCACTGGATGCCTATGTGGCAGTGCAGGAAAGCTCCCTCAATCCTTGGTACAAGGCACGGTATGAAGAACTGAAGGATAAATATTTCCGGGTCGAGGCGGTTGGCTCCGAATACAAGGTTACCGAATTCCACTTTGCGGATACCGCGAAGGGAACAGGACTGATCTCCGGCAGTAACCTCAATGGCGGCTACAAGAAGGTCGAAGGCGGCTATCTGTTTGTGGACAACGCATCAGACAATGAGGGCATCTTCTTTGCATTGAATAAGGCAGTGGCCTTTAAGAATGGCAACTACTACTATGTCAACATTTCCTACGCCAGGGACGAAAACGGCCAGGTAGACGATGACCTGACAAAGGCCACACTGATGTACGGTCCGCGAATGGAGCAGGCTAAGGATATCTTCGGCCAGCCCATGTACGAAAGACTTTGGTTCCAGTACAAAGATCCTTCGGACGGAAAAACGAAAACTTTCCTGAGCGACGGCATGGACGATGAATACCAGAAAGTGCTGAAGAAACTGAAGCAGGCGGATGGATATTCTGAGGAAGAGGCAGGAGAAGGTTCGGAAGACAAGACCTATCCCTATCTTGACTCTCTGCAGCCGGTTGGCCTGGTGTATACCGACGGGAAGCTTGACTATACCAAGTCCCGGCTGGTATATGACGACAAGAACAGCAACCGGATCTACACCGCGGCAGGCGAAGCCCAGGCCATGGAAAACGGACAGTATGTGTATGTGGATGCGAGCGGCAACCGCTTCACCCATGCAAAGAAGTATGATGACCTGATGGCAGACAGCAATGCTCTTTCGGAGGTCGTGCAGAAATACGGTTATCAGTTCTTCGCGTACTACAACTATCCCATTGGTACGGTGACGATTGCCCCTGCAGGCGACAATGGCATGAACGTAACCTATATGCCCTTCGCCTCCGGAACCATTTCCTTCGCGCTTCCCCAGGAGACGGGAACCGGCTACGGCGTGATCGACCAGTACACCCGGGTTATCCTGACCGACAGCGATGATAGCGGACTGCCCAAGGGCAGCATCCTGTATCTGGATGAAAACGGCCACGTTGTCACGGTCCGGACGCCGGATGGCATGGTTCGGTTCTATGAGCAGGGCAGCTATCTGGGTGCGGCAAATGAGATTTACAGCGAAGCCGATGCCTCCAGCAATCAGGTGCTTCTGACCAAGGGAGCCGAGTTCCTGGTTCATCAGGCGGCAACCGACATCTACATGGCGCCTCACAGCATCCTAAGTTCCGGCTCCGCGGCCGAGCCCAACGGTATGTATTTTACCAGCGATTACTTCGCGAAGGCCGGCAGTACCCTGGTAAAGCTGAACCTGGGTGATGTGAATACTCTGGATGATACGTATCTCCAGAATACCCTGAAGCTGATGTATCCCAACGACACCGTGAAGAATCGGTTCAACGGCGCCTCTATCGGCGCGGTCACCGATGCCGGCGGCAAGGTTTACATGTATGTGCTGGAGAAGGGCGATGAATCCATGATTCTTCTTCCTGACGGTACATGGTACGCCTCCGACGGAGAAGCGGGCGTTCTGAAGTCCACGGAAACCATCCATCTGGTCCCCACGGAGGATCCCACGAAAGTGGTGATGGAAGAAACCCTTCAGGGCGAGTCGATTACCATTATCTTCGGCGGCGAGAACACCAGCCTCAACGATAAGGACAATATTGTTGCGGACAGTTACACCAATGTGATTACCAACAACCTTAAGATCATTGCTACCGACAACGGCAATATCTTTGAGGAAAAGGATCCTCTCGTCCTCAAGCCCTTCAGCGGTGACACCACCAATATCCAGATCATCGGCAGCACCGCTACTTCCGGCGCCTACGATGGCGAAGCCTACGCAAAGACGCTGCTTGAGGCCAACGTCAATCTCCATGACACTCATGTGGGCAAGAACGGCAATATCGACCTTGAAATCTACAAGGGTGATACCGGCCTGGAAAATGTCATCGTGGAAGACGGCGGAGAGCTCACCGTGGACGTGGTAAGCGGCGGCAATGTGAGCATGGAAAATGTCAGCGTTCTGGGCAACGGCCAGGGCAGCGAAGGCAAGCTCACTGTCAGCACCAAAGAAGGCAATGTGAGCATTGGCCGGGACAACGGACAGGACACTCAAGACATTAACATCAGCGGCGTTGTGGATGTGACGACCGGTAAGGGCAGCATCAGCCTGACGGATGCCAATGTCAGCGGCAGGTTGGGAATCATCTCCAACGGCGCGGGCAGTATCACCGTCACCGACGTGGATGTTAGCGGAACCGCCAACCTGAAAACCAACGGCGATGGCGCTATCACAATCGATGATCTGAATGTGAAGGACAACGCCAACACCACCATTACCACCAACGGCAAGGGCAACATTTCCATTACCGATTCCACTGTCAGCGGTCATGCGGTCATTTCCAATAACAAGAATTTGGAGGGCAGCGTAACCGGCAAGGGCAGCGGCAATGTGGAAATGGACAATGTGACCATCGATGGCACTGCGGATGTCAGCACCGGGGAAGGCGATATGAGCCTGACCAATGGGAACATCAGCGGAACGGCATCCATCGAAAGCCGCGGCGACGGCGCAATCACCATGCAGAACGTGGACATCTCCGGCCAGCTGACCATGACGAATGACGGTACTGGCGCGGTGGAGATGGATGAGATCGATGTCAGCGGCACTGCCACAGTCAGCACCGGCGAAGGAAATCTGAGCCTGACCAATTCGGACATCAGCGGAACGGCTTCCGTCACCAGTGACGGCGACGGCAGCATCACCATGCAGACGGTGAACGTTTCCGGTGAGCTGACCATGACAAACAAGGGTGTGGGTGCGGTCGATATGGACAATGTCAATATCGGCGGCGAAGCGACTGTCAGTACCGACAATGGCGATGTGGACATGGATGTGATTTCCGTCGCGCAGGGCGGCAGGCTGGATCTCAATACCGGCAGCGGCAGCGTGAGCATGGGTGAAAACGGCACCGCATCTGACAACGCCATTATCATCGACGGCACCGTGGAAATTACCAGCGGAACCGGCAAGATCCACATGAACCGGGTGGACGTGAATCAGACTGGCAAGCTTGCCATCGATACCGGCAAAGCAGGCGGCAACGACAATGATGTGATTGTGGATGCTGTCTATGTGGACGGCCTGATGACCATTACCACCACCGGCGATCCTGCCCAGGGCAGCGAACCCGGCAGCGACCTGCTGATGAAGGATGCCGACTCCAAACTGATCCTGGGTGAGAACTTCAAGGAAACCAAGAACACCGAGAATGGAGAAGAGATGTTCTTCGATATCGGCGGCAACATTGGTACCCCCGGCTGTTACTTCAAGGTCAGTTATGTTGGCGAAGACGAAAAACCCAGTCTGACACTGAACATTCGCAACGTGAACGACATGTTCCTGACCCAGCTCACCGATATTCCCACCGAGATCGAAAATGGTGAGGATACCGGCGTACTGGAGGGAGACACTGTTAAGACGGAGCATGACGAGTGTATCAGCGACTTGGGTGAGAAAGAAGTTCAGGTCCTGATTCCGGATCAGACTCCCGAGGAGCTGGCAAAGCAGCTGGCTGGGAATCTGGCTGAGGAGAAACTCCTGCAGCTCATGGATGGCAAGCTTTCCGGCACTGCGGTCAAGGATATCCTGGTACTCAGCGAAGAAAGCATCGCCGAAGCCCTCACTGGTATGACATCCTTGCAGATGGAGCAGCTGTGGAACACCGTGATCGGTGAAAACAGCGCACCCGTCCTGGAGGAGAAGCTCACCGATGTGGCGGCAATGCGGGAGAAGCTGAACGCTGAGGGTACGGATACTTCCAGACTCAGCGACGAAAAAGTTCAGCAGGCATACGAGTCCTATTACCAGCAGAAGCGCAGCGTTTACCAGGAGCAGCTCAGCAATGCGGTTCTTGACACACTGAATGAGGATGACAGCCTTACCGGAACCAAGATCAGCGCCCTGTTGGGTCTGTCCGGTGTGGACGCTCCCATGGAAGCGGTCCTGGCCGGCGTTATCGGCGGGGAGAAGATCAAGGTTGATCAAAACGGCGATCCCATCCAGACTGTCGATGACAGCGGGGCACCTCTGTATCTGGATGCACAGGGCAATCTGACCACGGACGCGGAAGATGCCGAGGGCAATCCCAATGCACCCGTCTACGAGACAGAGCCTCTGCTGGACGACGAAAAAGATCTCTTTAAGGCTTACTGGGAGTCCCTCACCGATGCGCAGAAGCAGGCGTTGGTTGAAAATGCCTACGAAGCGCTGGTTGGCAAGTATCCTCCCGTCGAGGATCAGACCGTTAAGCCCAGAGATTTGGTGCTTGTAATCGGCACCTCCACTGGGGAAAGCTACCTGCTGAATGTCGGCGACATCACCATTCAGCAGAGCAGCGGTACGTTCACCGCCGGAGAAGTGGTTTCCACCCACGGGGATGTGACCATCACCGCTCCCAGCATCGAAGGTGTTGCAGTCGAGGCTAAGGCAGCCATTACGGACGCCTATGTACAGCAGATGTACAAGGATAAGTATGTTGGCGAGAAGACCGAGAACGGCACCACCACTTATGGCACCGATTCCAACGTCTACGCGGAAAACCACAGCTACACTGCCACCGAGGGTGGCATCGGCGCAGTTACCGAGCTTACTACGGAGCAGAGAAGCTGGAAGGAAGATGTCATTGCCAATATTATGGGCGAAGAACCTTTGCCCGGTGCGGACGCTTACGATCCCGAGAATGTGGGCAGTTGGGACATTCTTCGCAACGAAAACGGCGAGATCGAGATGAACTTCGTTGCTTCCTTCAATGGCATCCGGGATATCGACCTTCTCACTGAGACGACACTGAACGCCTCGGCGGTGGGCGACATCGCCATCACCGAGCTCACCGGAAACCAGATGGTGAACAATGTGACTTCTACGGCTGGCAGCGTGACCCTGAAGGCTCCCGACGGTGAAATGAAGATTCAGCATGTCACCGCAGTTGGCAGCGCGGATCTGGCGGCGCAGGGAAGCATCCTGGATAACCGTGAGGACGGCGACACCAAGTTGAATGTGGATGCCGGCAGCGGCTCCATCACCTCCGCCACCGGCTCCATCGGTGCGGACCCCGACCATCGGATTGACGTATCCATTGGCAATCATTTGACCACTGACAGCTTCGGTGATACCAACCTGAATGCGGTGGGCAGCCTGAATCTGACAGCTGATACCACCGAGGGCATCCTCCACGTGGACGGCACAGGGGATCTGACCATCGACAACACCGACGGCGATATGAACCTGGGCGCCACCCAAGCGGCAGGCGATGTCTCCATCACCGCGCAGGGCGGACTGGTTCTCGGCGATAAGCTGGGACGCCCCACACAGGTGAAGGGCAACAGCATTTCTGTCACCGCGGGCAATGGCGATGTGGGCACCGCAGAAGCACCGCTGCTGGTGGATACCAACCCCGATGAAAACGGCAATCCCGGCGTTCTGAATGCGGCTGCCAACAATGGCGACGTGTTCATCACGGAGATTACCGGCGACATGACCATCGGCAGCATCACTTCCACCGGCAAGGAAAACAGTGTAAACCTGAAGATCGAAGATGGCAGCATTGTGGAAAGCGACAAGGGTAACAACGACCTGATCAAGGACGCTGTGGAGGCAGCCATTGAGGCAGCCAAGGCGCAGGCAAAGGCCGAAGCCCTGGAAGATCAGAAGCAGGTCCTGGATAACTACGTCAATACCCTCGATAGCGTGAAGCAGGAACTGCAGGATGCACTGGATAACCGGAATACTGCCAAGACTGATCTTGACCAGGCCCAGGCGGATGAAGCGGCTGCCAAGCAGCTGTTGGAGGACGCCAAGGCTGAGCTGGAGAATCTCAAGAAGGCAGAGAATCCGGATCCGGAAGCCATTCAGGCCCAGCAGGACAAGGTGGACAGCGCACAGTCCGATTATGAAAGCGCCAAGGCAGAAACCCAGAATAAGCAGGATGCACTGATTGATGCCGAGAAGCAGCTGCAAAGCGCGGTGGACAGTGCCGGCGACAAGACCTACGGCACGGTTCCCGGACTGAAGGAAGCTGCCTCCGCGGAGGAAGCCCTGAAGGCTCTGGAGCAGGAACAGCAGATTCGGAAGAACGAACTGCACGACCTGACGGATGCGCTGAACCAGGCGCTCCAGGATGCGGCCGATAAGCAGGCAGAAGCCATCGATAAAGAACAGAACGCATCCTCTACCGGAATCACCGCCGATGGCGATGTGAATCTGGAGGCCAACAGCAGCTCCGGTTCTGTAAGCTTCGGTGAGCCTGACAACGCGCTTGGCATTACGGCTGGCGGCATTACCCACATCAGCACCGGCGAAGGCACTGTGATGGACAGCGTGGATATCGAAAGCGGCGGCGACGTGACCATCGATTCCATAGTTGCCGAGGGCGAGGTTAACATCGCTGCAAAGGGCAACATCAAGGGCAGCGAGGATCGGGGTACTGTGGATATTACCGCTCCTTCCGGCAGCCTGAAGAGCCTGAGAGGCGATATTGGAACCCAAGAGGATCCGTTGAAGACCGCGCTGGACAGAGTTAACGCTTTTGGCGATAACATCTATCTGGACAACACCAAGGATCTCATCATCGATTCCATCATTGCGGATGGTGATCCCGATCAGGACGGCGGCAATGTGCATCTGACGGTTGACGGCGATGTCATCGACGGCGACGCTCCTGTCAAACCCGATGGTATCGATATGATTGGCGGCGATATCCAGATTGACGCCAGCGGCGACATCGGCACAAAGGACGATCCTTTGGAGGTGGAGTCTGATGAGTTTGGCGCGACCGGCGGTAATATCCACATTTCCAGCGAGGGAGATGTGAAGGTAGACAAGATCGTTGGCGAGGATGTCAGCATTTCCAGCGGCGGCAAGGTTACCGATAAGGACGACAAGGATGCCATTATTGCCGACAACCTGGGCATTGACGCAGGTGTTGTCGGTGAGGAAAACAATCCTCTGAACGTTAATGTTTCCGGCAAGCTGGACATTCACGCGAAGTTCGGCTACATCAACCTTGTGAACAGCTATCAGGCACTGGTATACCGTACACTCATCCATGAACCAACCGGAATCCGGGTATCCGGCTATATTTCCAGGAATGCAGAATTGTTTGTAACGGACCGCTGCGAGCATGAAAACTGCATCATCTGTAAATATCTGGAGAAGCTGCCCACATCCATTGTCCTTGCCCGTTATCACATCACCATGACTGGCTACTATTATGGTATGCTTTATGTTCAGATCCCTGTGGATGAAAAATTCGAGGGTCAGATCCTGACGATTGCGTACTGTGATGACGGTAAGCTGGTGACGATTCAGGTTGAGGTCAAGGATGGATTTGTCAGCTTCTTCGTGGATAGACTCCATACCTTTGTGATTCTGGATGGTCAGTACCATGCAGTCACGGAAGGTGGTCATCAGATGCTTGCATCGGATGAAACCGGGGAGATTGTATCCGTGGACGGACTTTTCAGTGACTAGGCTTAAAAATCGCGGCCATGCTGCCGATCATTTCGGCAGCATGGTACAAAAAACCGGATGGAAAAACGTAGCTCCCTGATACAGTTGAAAGCCTGAATGAAACGCTTTCACTTTTCCTAGAAAAAGAGGCCCCAGAGCTTCATCTGCTTATCGGATGAAGCCCTGGGGCTTTCTCTTTTCTGTCGTTTTTAAAATGCCGCTGCTCTTTACCTGCCGGAACACCGCATACCCGTCCGTACCGGGCAGCATAATGTCCAGAAGGAGCAAATCATAGCCTCAGGCGCTGCCCTCCATTGCCCGGATTGCCACAATGCCGTCTTCCCCTGGCGGAGAATATGCATGAAGACGGCATGGAGACGGCGCATCAAGGCCTCCCGGTGCAGCGCGCCGGGATTCCCGCCGACATTCAATGGTTACATTCCGGAAACAAAAATATAGGAGGGGAGCCTGTACGCCCTCTTGAAAAGAGAACGTTTCTCGTGGAAACTGTCATGATTGTTTAAATTCTTCTGCCATTTTCCCCAATTTTGGGCGCTTTTTTTGAAAACTGATTTTAATGTGCCCTTTTGGACTTTCATACAGAAAGTAACAAAAGATAAAAAATAATTACAATTTTGTGAAATATTTTTTGTAAACCACTTGCACTTCCAATCCGCATTATGTATAATAAGGTCATACTATTTTGAAAGCTGGGGGAATATGGTTTTCTTGGTCGGCACCTGTCTGGCATTTGTTCTTTACATCGTGTATGATGTCAACAGTGTTCTGCTGAAAAACCGGTTTCTCCAAAGCTTCTTTGCCTTGGGGACGGTGCTTCTGGCCGTCAGTACGATTGGCTGTTTCTTAAGCCAATGGGACACTTGCCTTATGCGGCGGCAGCCGGTTTTCGGGCTGGGGCTTCTCTTCGGAGCGGCAGGTTTTTTCCTGATGATCCTGTCCCTGTTTTTCTCGCTTCCCTTTGATGAAACCTATCTGAACCCCCGGCAAAAGCCGCCTGTTTATGATGCCGGGATGTACGCCCTCTGCCGGCATCCGGGCGTTGTGTGGCTTTGCTTGATGTATTTTGGGCTGGCCCTGAGCTGGGGCAGCTTCCTGTGCACCCTTTTGTCCGTTGCTGCCAGCCTTTTGGATATTCTCTATGTGGTATTTCAGGACTGCTGGACCTTTCCCCGTACCTTTTCCAATTACGGGGCGTATCAGAAATCCACGCCTTTCCTGATCCCTACCTGGGAAAGTATACAAAAAGCGTGGCGCACACGTAAATAACTTAAAAGGAGGCATCGAAATGCGGTTCCAGGAAAAAATCCGAACAGATTCCAAAGAGCATATCTGGCAGGAATACTGCGGATTTCTGGATCTGACCATGGAGGAATACATGGTTATCCAGCGCCGTCTGGCAATGGAGCAGATCCACGATTGGAGCCGTTCTCCTTTGGGCCAGCGGTTTCTCAAGGGAAAGCACCCGCAGACCCTGGAAGAGTTCCGGGCTATGGTGCCTTTGACTACTTACGCGGATTATGCGGATATTCTTCTGAAAAAGCAGGCGGAGTGCCTACCGGACAAGCCTGTACTCTGGATCCAGACCACCTGGGAGGGCGGCATTCACCCTATGAAGGCGGCCCCCTACACGAAGGGAATGCTGGATACCTATAAGCGCAATATGATGGCCTGCTTTATCCTTGCCACCGGCAAGGGAAGAAACGATTTCGATGTGGCTGTCACAGACCATATGCTCTATGCCCTGGCCCCCCTCCCGTATGCCACCGGCCTGATGCCGCTGCTGCTAAAGGACGAGATCGACATTGAGTACCTGCCTCCGGTAAAAGAAGCAGCCCAAATGTCCTTCCGGGAACGGAATATCCGGGGCTTCAAGCTGGGAATGAAAAAGGGAATCGAATACTTTTTCGGCCTGGGAAGCGTCACCTATTATATCAGCCAGAGTGCATCCTCTCTCAGCAAGCATTCCGGCGGCTCCAAAGCGGGTCTCATAAAGTCTGTATCTCCCACCATGCTGCTGCGATATCTCAAATCCCAGCGGATCTGCAAGCAGGAAAACCGGGAGCTGCTGCCTAAGGATCTGTTCCAGCTCAAGGGTTTTATGATCGCGGGAACAGACAACTGGTGCTATAAGGACGATTTGGAGCAGATGTGGGGCATTCGTCCCATGGAGCTTTTCGCGGGCACCGAACCTACCTGCATCGGTACCGAAACCTGGAGCCGGAACGGTATGTATTTCTTCCCGGATGCCTGCTTCTATGAGTTTATTCCCGAATCGGAAATGCTTCGGAATATGGAAGATCCTGCCTATATTCCAAAAACGGTTCTGATGGATGAGGTTCGCTCTGGTGAGAAATACGAGCTGGTAATTTCCGTGCTGAAGGGCGGCGCGTTTGCCCGGTACCGGGTGGGCGATATGTATCGCTGCGTGGGCATCGGCGACCGGAATGAGCAGACCAGGATTCCGAGATTTGCTTATATTGACCGTACACCGGATGTGATCGACATTGCGGGCTTCACCCGTATCACGGAAAACTCCATCAGCCATGCCATCCGCCTCTCCGGTCTCAAGGTTCAGGACTGGTTCGCACAGAAGGAATACACCCAGAATAACCGGCCCCGGCTGCATATGTATGTGGAGCTGGACAGCAGCGCGCTTTCCGGTATGGCCGCAAACATCGACGTTCTGAAGGAACACCTTACCATTTATTTTAAGTATCTGGACAGTGACTATGCGGATCTGAAAAAGATCCTGGGTGTTGATCCGCTGAATATTTCAATCGTAAAATGCGGCACCTTTGAGGCCTTCCGGAAACAAAACGGGAAACCGATCCGTCATTTGAACCCGCCGCATATGCAGGTTTCTGAGTTCCTCTCACTGATGTAAAAACGGGTACCGCTTAAACGACCCGTTTGGACGGTTCGTTTGTTCTTATAAGGCGTACCAAAACTGCAAAGAATTTTTATAGGCTGCATTTGGAAAGGGGGGAAGCACATTGGCAAGCTACAGTTGGGTATCCATTATCGCATTGTTCAGCTATTTATTTTTGCTGATGGCTTTCCTTGTCGCCAAAAAGACAAAGGTGATCAATGCCTTTATTCTGCTGCTTTTCTGCCTGGTGCTGGCAGCCGGCGGTTCCTTCTTCATGCGGATCCGCTTCTGGCCTTCCGTCAACTTCTGGCATTATGTTTCGCTGCTGGGCATATTGATGGTTCCTGCCATATTCTATCGGTTTTTTGCCGCGTTCCTGGGTGCCAAATGCAGCCGCAGCAGCGCTTTCTGGATTCTTTTCTTCCTGGGCGCCTATATTCTGAATCTGTTTACCCAGGTGTTCATTCCCACCCCCGAAGTGTCTGTAGACGTTAACGGAAATGCCACATATATTTATCATTACAGCCTTACCGTTACGGTTCTGCTGGCAGGGGCCGCCTGCATCAGCGTCCAGTGTATCCGGCTGTTCCTGCGCTACTGCAAGGGAGATCGGCTTGTACTGCGCCAGTTGAGGCCCATTCTGGTGGGGCTGGCAATCCTTGTCCTCTCGACTGCACTGTCTACCATCCCATTCCTGGCCGGTATCCCCATCGATATTATCTCGAGTGTGCTGTTTGCGTACCTGGTGTTCTACGCACTGTACCGTAAGCGCCTGTTCAAGCTGAGCCTGCTGGCCGCTCCCGGCAACTGCTATCTGGTCGCCGTTTTAATCAGCCTGTTTCTGTTCAATTCGTTCTATCGGCCCCTTCGCGCTCTGGTTGGCCGGCTCAATCTGGGGGAAAGCATCTCTGTCCTGATTTTTTCCACAATTCTGCTGGCGCTGATTTATGTCCTGTACCGGATTATGAAGCAGTTCCTGGATGTCCTGTTCATCAAGGAAGAGCAAAACCGCACGGATACGATTCAGCAGTTCAGCCGGACCATTTCCCGGACCCTGAACAAAAACGAGATTCTGACAGGCCTTCTGGATGTCATTCAGAAGATCATTCCCACGGATATGGCCTGTGTATTCCTGGACGCCAAGGATGGAAGCTATCAGGAAGAACAGTCCTTCAGCCCGCTGCATAACGATCATTCCGTTTTGGAGCCGGATCATCCCCTGGTTCGCTACCTTTCCAAACACGACAGCCCCATTCTGATGGAGGATTTTGTTCACACAAAGGAATATCGCTCCATGTGGGAGAAAGAAAAACGGCAGCTGCGGGATAAGAATGTTGCCTGCGCGGCACCGCTGAAGGATGCTGATCAGCTGATCGGTGTAGTGCTCCTTTCCCAAAAGCAAAAGGGGAAGCCTTACACCGCGGAGGACATGAGCATGCTCACATCCTTGTGCTCCGTCTGCTCCATGGCTGTCAAAAATGCCCGCCAGTACGAAAAGGCCTATGAAGAAGCCCGTAAAGATGAACTGACCGGCCTGTTCAACAGAAAGAGCTTCTATGAGACTGCCTCCAGGATTTTCAGCGAGGGGAGCCAGCAGGTCCTGTCGCTGGTCATGCTGAATGTGGATGATTTTAAGCTCTACAATCAGCTCTACGGCAACAAGGAAGGAGACATTGCTCTCCAGAAGACTGCCGACATCATTCGCGCCTCCTCGGAAGGGAGGGGTATGGCGTTCCGAATGGCGGGTAAGGAGTTTACCTTGCTGCTGCCCGGCTATGATATTTACTCCGCGAAACTGCTCACGGAATCCATTCTGGACCAGGTGCGCCATATGAACTCCAACCGGGAGCTGTACCAGCTGAAAACGCTGACCCTGAGCTGCGGCATCTGCGCTGCTCCCTATATGGCTTCCACGCTGGAGGAACTGATTTCCAATACCGACTTTGCGGTTTATACCGCCAAGCGTTCCGGCAAAAACCGGGTGGTCATCTATTCCGAGGCAGCCGTCCAGGAGCAGCAGAAAGCGGAGCACACCAGCAGCTACGAGACCTATGCCGCTACCATCGTTGCCTTGACCGCGGCTATCGATACCAAGGATCATTATACCTTCAGCCATTCCCAGAATGTGGCAGAATACGCCATGGCCCTGGCCAGGGAATGCGGTATGAGTTCCGACTTTGTGAGTATCATCCGGGAGGCGGGACTCCTCCATGATATTGGTAAGATCGGCATATCCGAAACCATCCTGAATAAACCATCCCGGCTGACTGCTGAGGAATACGAGATCATCAAGACCCATGTGGAAAACTCTGTTGGGATTATCCGACATCTGCCCTCGCTGGACTATGTCATTCCCGCCGTCATTTCTCACCACGAGCGGTATGACGGCAAGGGGTATCCCAGAGGAATTGCCGGGGAGTCCATCCCCCTGATGGGCCGTATTCTCTGTGTGGCAGACTCCTTTGACGCCATGATTTCCAGGCGGAACTACAAGAAAGCCATGCCGCTGGAAGATGCACTGGCGGTTCTGGAGCGGGAGCGGGGAAAACAGTTTGACCCGCATCTGGTGGATGTGTTCATTAAAATGATCCGTGAAGGCAAGCTCCAGGTCAAATTCAACTCCGCGGGGGAATAAAAAATCCAGGCAGGGATTCTCCGCTCTGCCCCAAACGGCCCGGATCTTCGGGACGGTATCCGGAAAATAGGAAAGCATCCGTATCTTTTGTGGATACGGATGCTTTTTTGACGGCTTGGAAAGTGTCCCGGGATGGGTCAGCAGCCCTGGGCGACGAACTGGGCCTGGTACAGTTCATAGTAGAAGCCCCGTTTTGCCATCAGGGTCTCGTGGGTGCCCTGCTCCACCACCTGACCGCCCCGGAGCACCAGAATATGGTCTGCCGAGCGGATGGTGGAAAGCCGGTGGGCGATCACAAAGCAGGTCTTTCCTGCCATCAGGGTACGCATTGCAGCCTGGATCTGCTCCTCGGTGCGGGTGTCCACGTTGGAGGTGGCTTCGTCCAGAATCAGCATCTGGGCGTCCAGCAGCATAGCCCGGGCGATGGTCAGCAGCTGCTTCTGCCCCTTGGAGATGGCAGAACCGTTATCCGAAAGAATGGTGTCGTAGCCCTGGGGCAGCCGGGAAATGAGGGAGTGAATCCTTGCAGCCTTTGCCGCCGCCACCACTTCTTCCATGGTGGCGCCCGGCTTTCCGTAGGCAATGTTGTCGAAGATGCTGCCCTGGAACAGCCAGGTGTCCTGCAGGACCATGGAGTAGGCCCTGCGCAGGGAAGCCCGGGTCAGATCCCGAATATCCTGCCCGTCCACCAGTACCTGACCGCTGTCCACATCGTAAAAACGCATCAGAAGATTGATGATGGTGGTTTTTCCTGCCCCCGTGGGGCCGACGATGGCGGTGAGGCTGCCGGGCTGGGCATGGAAGCTCAGGTCTGTAATAATGGGGCTTCCGGGTATGTAGGAAAAGCTTACGTTTTTCATTTCCACATCGCCGTGAACGCTTTCGAGCTCCTTGGCGTCCTTGCTGTCCGGCGCTTCCGGCTCCGCGTCAATGAGGGCAAAGACCCGCTCGGCGGCGGAGAAAGCGCTTTGCAGCTCGGCGATAATGTTTGCCATTTCGTTGATGGGGCCGGAGAATTTTCGGGAGTACTGGACAAAGCTGCTCAGGTCACCCAGGCGCACCTGCCCCCGGAGAAACAGGATGGAGCCGAAGACGCAGACCAGGGTCAGGGAAATATTGCTGAAGAAATTGACGGAGGGTCCGGTGATGGTTCCGTAAGATTCCGCGATGGTGTAGGCGTCTACGGCTTCCCCGTTCTTCTCGTCAAAGCGTTTAAGAACCGCATCCTCCCGGCCGTAGGCCCGGATGGTCCGGTGGCCGGAGAGCATTTCCTCCACGAAGCCGTTCAGGGCTCCCAGCTTGGCGCTTCGGCGCCGGAACATGGGCCGTACCACCCCGGTGAGCCACCGGGTAAACAGGAACATAATGGGAATGGTGAACAGGAAGATGATAATGAGCTTCGGGGCAATGGAGAGCATCATGAAAAAGGAAACGGTGACAGTGACGATGCTCTGCATGAGCTGCAAAAGGTCTGTGGACAGGGACTGGTTCACCGTGTCCACATCATAGGTGATGACACTGATAATGTCGCCGGTCTGAAAACGGTCAAAGAAGCTGACGGGCAGGGCGGTGAGATTCTCAAAAATGTCATGGCGCATCTGCTGGGAGATCCGGCGGGACATGCGGATCATAACGATGTTGAGACAGTAGGTCAAAATGCCCGACAGAATATAGAAAGTGACCATCAGCCCCGCACAGCGGAACACGGTAGAAAAGTCCACCTGGCCTGCGGGAACATCGATGGCATTGATGGCCTGGCCGGAGAGCTTCGGGCCGTAAAGCCCCAGCAGGCTGGAGCTGACAGAGAGCAGGATTGCCAGCACCAGAAGCAGGCGATTCCGGCCTAAGTAGCTCCACAGCCGCTTAAGCATGGCACCGGCGCTGACATGGCTGACTGCCAGGCGGCGGGTATCTCCGGTGTTTTCCCCACGGGAATACCGTCCGCCGCCGATCATGGAAGGATTTGCCATCAGGCGCCCTCCTTTCCGTCGCCCATCTGGGTCATGGCGATGCTGCGGTATTCTTCACAGCTTTCCATGAGGGCCTCGTGGGTGCCTGCGCCGATTGTTTGACCATCGTCCAGCACCAGGATCAGGTCCGCGTGGCGCAGGGAGCTGACCCGCTGGGCAACCACCACGGTGGTGGTGTCACCGTAGTTCCGGTAGAGGGCCTGGCGGAGTCTGGCATCGGTAGCGTAGTCCAGGGCGGAGGATGCGTCGTCCAGAATCAGGATCTCCGGGTTGGAGGCCAGGGCACGGGCGATCAGCAGCCGCTGCTTCTGACCGCCGGAGAGATTATTTCCCCGGACCTGGACTTCGCGTTCCATGCCCTCCGGACGCTCCCGGAGGAAGTCTGCTTGGGCGTGCTCTGCCGCGGCAGCCATGGCATCGTCACCGATGGGGCGGAAGAAGCGGATATTGTCACCGGCGGTTCCCTCGGCCACAAAGTCATTCTGGAACACCACACCGAACTTTTCCCGGAGGACTTCCGGCGGTATGGTGCGGATGTCGCGTCCGTCAATGAGAATGGTGCCGCTGTCCGGGTCATACAGCCGGAGAAGCAGGAGCAAAAGGGTTGTTTTTCCGGAACCGGTGGCACCGATGATGCCCAGGGTCTGTCCGTGTTCCAGAGAAAAGGAAATATGCTGCAGATCCGGCTCCCGTCCGTTGTAGGAGAAGGTCACATCCCGGAATGCAATGTGGGGCGCGTCGGGTTCCGGCTGGGTTTCGGGCAGAACCGTCAGATCCTCCGGCGCGCGCAGAACTGCCGCCACCCGGTTGGCGCTGGCCTGCCCCTTGGAGAACATGACAAAGATCCGGGTAATGCCCAGCATGGCATTGAGAATCATGGTAAAGTACTGCAAAAAGGCTACAATGACACCGCTGCGCACAGCGCCGCCGTTGACCCGGTAGGCACCTACCACGACCACCAGGGTCAGTCCCAGGTTCAGCACCAGGGTGGAGGTGGGGTTCGTAATGGCGCTGACGGAGCCTGCCTTCCGGTCAATGTCCGTGAGCTCCTGATTGACCTTGCGGAAGCGCTCTTTTTCGTAGTCGGTTTTGCTCAGGGCCTTGATGACTCGGATGCCGGTAATGTTTTCCTGCACGGTGCCCACCACCCGGTCCAGCACGGTCTGCTGCTTGGTGTAGAGGGGTACGCTTATCCTTGTGACATAGTAGACCACGATGCCGATTACAGGAAGCAGCGCGATGAGCACCAGGGACAGCAGGCCGTCCATACTGACCATCATGGCAATGCCCCCCAGCAGGAGAATGGGGGCGCGGATACCCAGCCGCTGGGTGCGGGCCAGAAGCTGATTGATGTTATAGGTATCGCTGGTGAGCCGGGACACAGCGGAGGAGGTGGTGAGACTGTCCATCTGCCGTGGGGAAAAGCTCTCCAGCTTTGCAAAAAGGTCATGGCGGATGGCCCGGGTGATTTTTCCGGAGGACACGGCGGACATCCGGTTGGCAATCACATTGAACCCCAGGCAGGCGGCGGCGCACAGGAGCATGAGCCCGCCGTACAGGTAGATATCCCGCCGGGAACCGGCAGGGACTTTGTAGTCCAGAATGATCTCCATGAGATAGGGGATGGTGAGCTCTGCCGCGGCGCCCAGAAATTTGATAAACATGGACAGGGCAATGTACCACCAATAGGGATGGAGATATTTTTCCAGCTTTTCCATGGTTTACTGCTTCTTCCTTCGGTTGTAGAGCCGGGCGAGGCCGCCCTCGCTGGTCTCCCGGAAGCGGTGGTCCAGGTTGACACCGGTTTCCCGCATGGCCCGGCAGACCATGTCATAGCTGATGTTCCGGGAGCCGGTGAGGAAGTAGCTCAGGTTGCAGGCGTTCATGGCCCGCATGGCGGCGACGGCGTTGCGCTCGATGCAGGGAATTTGTACCAGCCCGCAGATGGGGTCGCAGGTCAGTCCCAGGTGGTGCTCCATAGCAACCTCGGCGGCATACTCCACCTGGTCCAGGTTCTGTTTATACAGCTCCGCCAGGGCGGCGGCGGCCATGGAGCAGGCGGTGCCGATCTCTGCCTGACATCCGCACTCCGCGCCGGAAATGGAAGCGTTGCTCTTGGTAAGGTTGCCGATGATTCCGGCGGCGGCAAGGCCCCGGCAGATTTCTTCATCGGAAAAATGCTTTGTCTCCTGGGCATATTTCAGCACCGCCGGAAGTACACCGCAGGCCCCGCAGGTAGGGGCGGTGACGATGGTGCCGTTGTCCGCGTTCTGTTCCGCCACGGCGTAGGCATAGGCGGCAATGAGCTGGAATTCCCGCAGAGAGGGCTCGTAATGCTCCGGGGTCTGCTCATAGAGGTACTTGGCTTTCCGCTGGACCCCCAGACCGCCGGGGAGGGTGCCGCTGGCTTGGAGGCCCTCGTCAATGGCATTCTTCATGACCTGCCACACATCCATCAGGAAGTCCCAGATCTCCGGCCCCTCGTTCAGCTCCACATAGTCGCTGAGGGTCTGGATATAACGCCACTTGCAGAAATCCGCGATCTCGGCAAAGGAGTGCTCAATGTAGACTTCCTCCGCTTCTTCTTTCTCTTTTCGGCCGGGGATGCGGATGTCGCCGCCGCCCACGGACTCCACCCGGAGAGAACCGGTCTCCTCGCCGCCCTGCAGGGCGATAAAGTCCATGGTGTTGGGGTGGCTGTCCGGCAGCACTTCATCTGAAAATACAATTTCCGTGGGCAGGGGAGACAGAACCTGCCGAAGCACCCGGTCCGTACCGTGGCCCACGCCGGTTTTGCTTAAGGAACCGTAAAGGATCACCCGGAAGGCTTCCGCCTCTGGGTGCTCGCCTCGGAACAGCTTGGCAGCCCTTTCCGGCCCCATGGTGTGGGAGGAACTGGGGCCCTTGCCAATCTTATAAATATCCCGGATGGATTTCATGGGGAAAACCTCTGCTTTCTGTATAGTAACTTCAGTATACCAGATTTTTCCCCGGAATACAACGACTTTGCTGAGGAAACTCTGAATAAATCCCCATGCGAAGAAATCGCGCCACGAACAATGAAAGTTGTTGACGCATGGGGATTTATGTGCATCAGCGCCGGTTGCCCCGCAAAGGGGCGAGGCGCTGGCACTTTAATTAAATTTTACTGTGAATGCGGAGCTTTCACAGTAAATCGTCTTCGGCTATGGTCGGATCTTTTGGCCCAGCTTATCAGAATGAAAAACCTTAAATACATCCAGTATTGCGCGGTTTTTCATTTTTCAACCTGAGCCGAAATCTCTCGCCCACAGCTCTTGCCGATTTAATCAGAGCTTCCTGAAATAATTCGCTGGTTTTCTGGTGCAAACCCTTGACAGATATGGTATAATGTATGGGAATTTTGATAATGCAAGTTATATATTTCCAACAAAACCGATCAAGGGAGAGAATTCAATATGGCCAAGGAGAAAAAGGTTGAGCAGATTACCGATATGGAGGTCGATTTCGCCCAGTGGTTTACCGATGTGTGCACGAAAGCGCAGCTGATCGACTATTCATCCATCAAGGGCGTGTTTATTTACCGCCCCTACGGGTATGCCATCTGGGAAAATATTCAGAATATTCTGGACAAGGAATTCAAAAAGCAGGGCGTTGAAAATGTTTATATGCCCCTGCTGATTCCGGAGAGCCTCCTACAGAAGGAGAAAGACCATGTGGAAGGATTTGCCCCGGAGTGTGCGTGGGTCACCCATGGCGGTATGGACAAGCTGGAGGAGCGGTATGCCATCCGGCCCACCTCTGAGACCCTTTTCTGTGAGCATTTCGCCCATGTCCTTCAGTCCCACCGGGATCTTCCCATGAAGTATAACCAGTGGTGCAGCGTCCTGCGTTGGGAGAAGACTTCCCGGCCGTTCCTGCGCCACCGGGAATTTTTGTGGCAGGAAGGGCACACCATTCACGCCACTGCGGAGGAAGCCAAGGCTTTCACCGAGACCATGCTGAATGTGTATGCCGACTTCTGTGAGAATGTGCTTGCCATGCCCGTGACCCGGGGCCAGAAGACCGACAAGGAAAAGTTCAACGGCGCCGAAGCGACCTATACCATCGAATGCATGATGCATGACCGCAAGGCGCTGCAGGCCGGCACCTCCCACTACTTCGGCGACGGCTTTGCCAAGGCTTTTGATATTGAATTTACCGACAAAAATAACCAAAAGGTCAATCCTTTCGAGACTTCCTGGGGCGTGTCCACCCGGCTGATTGGCGGCATTATCATGACCCATGGCGACAACAACGGATTGGTCCTGCCTCCGATGATCGCGCCTGTGCAGGTGGTGGTGCTTCCCGTTGCCCAGCATAAAGCAGGTGTTCTGGAGGGGGCTGCTGCCATCCGGGACCGGCTGATGGATGCCGGCCTGCGGGTGAAGATGGACGACTCCGACAGCTCCATGGGCTGGAAATGCGCGGAATATGAGATGAAAGGCGTGCCCCTGCGGGTGGAGTGCGGTCCCAGGGATCTGGAAAACGGCCAGTGCGTCATTGTCCGCCGTACCGACCGGGAGAAGATCTTTGTGAAGCTGGAGGAGTTGGAGTCCGCCGTTGCTGAGCAGCTGAAAGTTGTGCAGCAGCAGATGTATGACAAGGCAAAAAAGAATCTGGACGAGCATATCTATACCGCTTACTCCCTGGAGGAGGCAAAGCGCCTGCAGGAGGAAAACGGCGGCTATATTAAGACCATGTGGTGCGGCGATCTGGAGTGCGAGCTGAAGATGAAAGAGGTTGCCGGTATGTCTTCCCGGTGTATCCCCTTCCAGCAGGAGCATCTGGCCGATACCTGCCCCTGCTGCGGCAAGCCCGCCACGAAGATGGTCTACTGGGGCGTTGCCTACTAAGGAGGGACTATGGACCGGAGAGAACTCCTCCGCGCTGTAAAGTTCACCCTGTTTTCCATCAGCGCCGGCGTCATTGAAATCATTTCCTTTTCCCTCCTGACAGAGCTGACAGCGTTTCCTTACTGGCCCTGCTACCTCATTGCGCTGGTGCTGTCCGTCCTGTGGAACTTTACCTTTAACCGCCGCTATACCTTCCGCTCGGCGGGAAATGTGCCCAAGGCCATGGCGCTGGTGGCGGCGTACTACTGTGTATTTACGCCTCTGAGCACGCTGGGAGGAAATGTCCTGGCGAACCTGGGCTGGAACGAGTATCTGGTTACGGGACTCAATATGGTTGTTAACTTCGTTACGGAATTTTTGTACGATAAATATGTGGTTTTCCGGGGCACTGTGGACACCAACAATCTGGCAAAACCGGCAGAGGACCGCTGATAAAACCTGGCATTGAAAAGTTGAGGCATTTCAAAAACATGAGGAAGATCTTTCGTTATTTCTTAATCGCACCCTTTTTCGGCTGTATGCCCGGTGAGGAAGCCGGGGGGGTCCCTGAGGAAGAAGGCTGGGAGATTCCGGCGGAGGAAACCGGAGAGATTCCGGTGGAGAAAGTCGGTGAGCTCCCTGTGGGAGAGACGGCAAAAAAGCAATCCTCCGGCGGTAAATACCTAGCCCATACGGAGGAAGCAAAACCCAGGCCCGGGAACCGTTTTCAAAAATGGGGCCTGGCCCTCTACTGGCTTTTCGCCATGCTCTATTGGGAGACTCTGGTACACGCGGGCATGTACGGCAATTTCCGGGGAAACTTCCGGTTCGCTCTGGGCTTTACGGCGGGGCTTGCCCTCCTGATTGCCCTTTTGGTGGGCTTTCTTCCTGGGCGTGGGGTGTTCCCGGTCAGCATTGTCCTTTCTGTTGTGCTGATTGTCTTATACGGAAGCCAGCTTGTATACTGCTTTATTTTCGGTACACCCTACTCCGTCTCCCAGATGGGCCTGGGCGCGGACGCGGTAAGCCAGTTCTGGCGGGAAATGTTCACCACCATGGCAGACCACATTTTCTGGCTGCTTGGCTTGCTGGTGCCCCTTGTATTGCTTGTGCTGCTGTATAAAATGCGGTGCCTCAAAAAGCCGGGCTGGATCCGCCGGGGCGTGGTCCTGCTGCTGGCAGCGGCACTTCCGCTGCTTGCCTATGCCGGGATTCGCCGGGGCGGCACAGCCATGTTCTCCGACTACTATTTCTTTACCAGCACCAAGAGCACCACTGCCCAGACCATGGAGCGCTTCGGCGTGCCCATGACCTTCTATCTGGAGACGACCCACACGGAGGAACCGGAGGATTCTCAAACGACTGAAATCGGGCTGAATGCCCCTCTTGTGGTGGTCACCCAGCCTACGGAGCCTGTGGAAACGGAGCCGGAGGAGCTGCCCCCGGTGTATAATGTGCTGGATATTGACTTTGATGCCCTGAGCCAGTCCACGGAAAATGAGAAGCTCATTGCCCTGAACAATTACTGCTCCCAGCTTCCCGGTACAAAGCAGAATGAATACACCGGTATGCTGAAGGATTATAATCTGATCCTGATCTGCGCGGAGAGCTTTTCCCCGGCTGCGGTGGACCCGGAGATTACTCCCACGCTGTACAAGCTGACCCACGAGGGCTTTGTATTCAATAACTTCTATAATTCCTACCCCAATACCACCATTGATGGGGAGTACACCCTGACCCAGGGGCTGTATCCCGACGCTACCCGGGGGAAGGATAATTCCAGCATGCTGGCATCTTCTGACAACGCGTTGCCCTTTGCTCTGGGAAATATTTTCGCCGAACAGCGGGGGATTAAGAGCTGGGGCTATCACAACAATATCGGCAGCTACTACAAGCGTTACTTATCCCATCCCAACATGGGCTATGAAATGCAGTTCAATCACAGCGGTATGGAGATGACCGGTTACTGGCCAACCTCCGATCTGGAAATGATGG